>JAITVH010000040.1 GCA_031285905.1 Prevotella sp. | reverse complement strand
AAAGGCTATCTTCCCGACTCAGATAAAGGTAGATTTATTACAGATTCAGTATATGGTATATTTATAGGAATTTACACCCGAGGCATAACCAGAACATTTATGTGGGAAGGACGTCCATTGAATAATATCTATTTAGAATTTGAAACTCCCATACAGGAAAATTACTATACCCGGAACAGTGAAGATATTGGCTGGACTGAAGAAGTATATACTTATTTTAGAGATATGAAAATAAAAAGAGTAAACTATCTCAGTGGAGTTGATTTATCTAAAGGTAGGAAAGAAAGATTAAAGAGAAAAAAAGAACGGGAAGAAAAGAAAAAGGATCTACTTCTTTCAAAGAATTAAATACTTTAATTAGAAATAAGAAATATGTAGCCAGGAAATGTAATAATACATAACAGAAACATTTTTTCTTTTTAATAGTGGGGGAGGTACAGCATACCTTCTCCACTTTTTGTTAAAAAAATGCAATTCGTTTAAGAATTATTATATTTGTAGCAATAAATGAGTTGTACTTAAATAATATACAAGGCGCCTATGAAAAAGAATCGTTATCTACTAATTTTCTTTATTCCTGTATTTATAAGTTTAAAGTTAAATGCACCGGTTACATTAGGTTCAGATGGAGAACCATTGATAATAGAAGGGAAGTTATTAGGAGAAAAAAAAGGATATAAAACAGTAAATAATCTTCCACAAAAAGGTACTGAACCTATGCCTCGAATAAGACTTAATTCACTTACTATACCATCTGGACAGACAAATCTGGCCACAACAGTTGATGGTCTCTCAGATGAAGAATATTGGGATAAAGATATGTTTGTCGGATTAATTATTTACAACATCAATTCTTGTCCTTTGCCGGGAATATATGAATGGGATGGTAATAGCTGGAAACCTATAGCACAGATAAATACTATAATAGATCAGTCTGAAGATTCGATACTCTCAGACAAAGGTAATCTCGATTTATTGGTCGAACGAGTCTATCTTGCTTTTAAGGCATATAGAACAGGGGATTATGAATTTAACGAAGGGATGAAATCCGATTCAATCCATCAAGCGCGTCAAGATAGTATGCGCGAGGAGGGATGGATTCTTAATTTTTTGGATGATGAACGCCCTCTTCGTACAATAATAATAAGAGGGGGGAAGCCTGTGTCGTCTATGGTTGGTAGTTTAAATCATATTCCAATAGACTCTGTTCAGTCTATAAAAGTGATGAAAACGGACGCATCCACTACAGCTATATATGGTTTGGGGGGAGTGAATGGTGTAATCATCGAACTGAAGGAGTAATATATAATATGGATTAATGAACAAAATAATTTTATTCTTTATATTATTCACACTTCCCTTGTTGTGCAAAGCCCAATGTGATTTGCCATATAAGCCTTTATCAGACTTTGGAACAGATACAGTTACCTTTATGACTTATAATTTTAAAGACAGAGCCGACTGTTATAAAGGTAAGACTGTGGAAGAATTAACAAAAGACTTGCAAATTCCCATTAAAAGCTATAACCGTAGTATATCAAATTATTATAGAACCAGAAACTTCAATATTATAGGTATTTCTATTAAAACAAATGCCAATGGTATAATAGGAAAAAATAATGGACTAAAATGGCATGACAGAATTTCTTTGAAGTTTGAGACACCTATCGAAAGAAGGATTTATGAAGCAAATGTTAAAAGAGGGGCGTCCAATGATGAAGTATATAATTACATAAAAGATATGAAGATAAAAGAAATATCTTATATCAGTGGGAAAGGATTTGCTGACTCAAGAATAGTAAGGCCATCGCAAAGACCTATACCAAAAGAGAAGAAAGATACACTGCAGGGTAAATAAGATATTAAATTATACTGTATTATGAAAAAAACAATAATCTTTTACATTTTATTCTTCACCAGTGTAGCGATTCTAGCGCAGACAGACTATATTTGGATTGTAGATACTGAAAGATATGGAAAAAGAATTTGATATACTGAAAGCCAATTATCACACAGTAAAGAATCAGTCGTATGATTTTGCCGTTTTGCCATGGGGCGCCACCGAGCCGCATAATTACCATTTGCCCTATCTGACCGATTGTTACCTTGCGCATGATATATCGTTGAAGGCAGTGGAGAAAGCATATGATAACTACAAAATCAGAGGGATGGTGCTTCCTCCTATACCGTTAGGTTCGCAAAATCCCGGTCAGCGTGAGCTTCCTTTTTGTCTGCATGCACGGTATGAAACCCAGAGGGCTATATTGGGAGATATTGTAGAATCGCTTCATTATCAGGGTATCCATACGCTAGTAATAGTCAACGGGCATGGAGGGAACAGCTTTAAGAATATGGTCAGGGATCTGGCAGTGGATTATCCGGAGATGAGGATTGCGGTCAGTGATTTTTTTACTATTGTCCCCCAATCAGGCTATTTTGAAGAGAAAGATGATCATGCCGGGGAGATGGAAACATCACTGTTATTATACTTTCGTCCCCATCTGGTAGATATGTCTGTTGCCGGTAATGGTACATATAAACCATTCAAATCGCAGGCATTACGTGAAGGCGTAGCCTGGATGCCGCGCGACTGGTCGAAGGTATCGGAAGATACAGGCATTGGTAATCCATTGAAATCTACGGCCGAAAAAGGTGAGAGATATGCTGAGGCTGTAGTGGATAAACTGGCACTCCTTTTTGAAGAATTGGCAAAAGAGAATATTTACGGTTGAAAAAGGTATAAAAATATTAGTTTCATAGGAGGAAATAAGCCAATAATGCCAGTGCGAAGACAAGCAACGAAGACATAAACATATAGCCTCCTATTTTGTCGTCTTTGCGTGATTGTTGTTTGTTCTTGCGGTTGATTACACCCGACATGAACCAGACAACAAGGCTGGAAATGAACAATATCAGGCCTGTTATTATCAAAATCACATAGAGTTCCATTGTATATCCTTTACATTAAAAACAAGTATTATCCTTTCTTGTTTAGGCCGGATTAGTATTTATTCCACTTTTTTCAACTATACTATTGCATAATTCAGAAATATACCCTATTTTTGCATCGCTTTTGAGCAGAAATAATATTCTTCCTTAGCTCAGTTGGTTAGAGCACCTGACTGTTAATCAGGGGGTCCTTGGTTCAAGTCCAAGAGGAAGAGCAACCTAAAAGAGATTATCCAAAAATGGATAGTCTCTTTTTTATTTATCAAGCCTCTTTTCTCTCCAATTTATAAATAGGCATAGTGTATGGTAATTAGTGCATACTCATTTTTTCAACAAAATAATCTTATTCGGTATTTTGATTAATTTACTGAAAATAAGTATTCTACCTCAAATTAAACATTCTCCTCTGTTTTAAATGTTAACAATAATTAAAAAGCAGGAAAATAAAGCTTGAATTCTCCATTTTTTCAAAACGAATTTATCTATAGGTATAAGAATAAGGAGAACAATATAGCTTTTGTTAAGTTGTAGGCAAAAGTGAAAGCTGCAGCGAACAAATAATCTACAACATTTAATTTAAACATTTAATGATTATGAAAACAAATGAGATTGGAACCTTAAGGGGAGTCGAAAACCTCAATGATTTTGGAATAAGTACAATGTCGGGCTGCGGCTGCGGTAGTGGTTGCGGCTGCGGTAGTGGTTGCGGCTGTGGTTGCGGATCCGGATCCGGTGGTGGTTGTGATATCGTAGTATGGGATGGACAATTCTGGATGCAACCGGAATTTATAAAGGTTGAAATGAAATGCCATCCAAGAACAAAAAGAGTAAGGCTTGAATTTGATAAAATAGAAGGTGCTATTGATAGATATGTTACGGTATCTAACAATGGCAATTCATATTCAGTCGATCTTGCTTCAAACTACCGGACTTTAGATTTTTACATAGGAAAGGATATGATGGTATATATTTATCCTGCTGGCAAGCCATTCCTGAATAGCCGTTTCTATTTTAAAAATTATGCATGTGATCCTGGAGCCGGGCCTGTCAGTAACTCGGAAAATAGACTTGAAGAAGGATCTTTTCTTGCTATGAGTGGTAATAAGTGGAGCAAAACATTCACTTATACAAGTTATACAGGAACAAGTTATATGATAGGAGCAGAATATATAAAGTTTACTCCTATATTGAGGTCTTCTACCCATTATGAAAATATTGATATAACAGTAAAAGGCGCACGGTCGATGCCTTATGTATATCACTATTGTGTGAAAAGTGACCAGGGAATAACTATTCCTTTAGATCGTGGCGTTACAAATGAAGTTACTTTCGAGTCAGCCAACGATAATGGTTATACCTATAATGTTGGCTGGCGTACATGGAACTAATTGCACAAAACTAGTTTAAACCATTCTGAGATAAGAGATTACCGTTTTTCGGTAATCTCTTATTGTTTAAGTATCTTATAACCTGATTTTGAGGGCTTCACTACCGGATATATCAGATCAGTTTCTTTTCTATGGCTATCCTTACCAGCATCATCGAATTTTTAGCGCCAAGCTTCAGTATCAAGTTCTTGCGGTAGCTTTTTATTGTCTCTACACTCAGAAATAGTTTGTCTGCAATTTCCTGATTGGTATATCCGTCGACTATATATCGGAGCAGTTCCTGCTCGCGCGAGGTAAGCCATACGTGCTGCTGCTTCTGTTTGTTGAGGATGATATCTATTTCATCGCATAAAAAAGTTTCACCTTTCATCACAGCCTCTATTCCGGCGACAACTTCTTCCGACAATGCGTTTTTCAATATATAGCCATCGGCTCCGTTGCTCAAAGTGCGCCTTGCCAGAGAATACTCGCTGTGGGTGGTGAGAGCCAGTATCTTTATATCGGGATATTTTTGTTTCACCTCGATACAAAAATCGCTTCCGCTACCATCGGGCATATTGATGTCGAGCAACAGTAAATCAGCCTTCTTTGCGCCCAGCGTATTTCTGCAATTGGACAATGTGTACGATACATCGCAAACGGTAGCGATACCCGAATTGTTAATCGTAGAGCACAAACCCTCTACCAGCATCTTATGATCATCTACTATGTGTACTCTTATCATTGGTTTTCTATCTCTATGGTTATCTCCGTTCCTTTTTCGGGCGAAGAGTCAATATTTAATTTGCCTTTATATACAGATATTCGTTTCCTTATATTATTCAGTCCGGCTCCCGCCTTTACCGTTTCCGGATCAAAGCCTGTGCCGTTATCCTGTACTGTGAGCGATATCAGACTGTCATCAATCAGGAACTGCACATTGATAAGGGTCGCGTTGGCATGTTTCGAGGCATTAGCCACCAATTCGTAAGTACACCGGTATAGCACCACGGCCAGGCGGTCGTCGAGTGACTGGGCATCTCCATAAAACTGGAAGTTTACCCCCTCTATTGCCCGGCAGAAGTCTTCGAGAGAGGTTCTCAGTCCGTGCTGGAGCAACGACTCAGGCATCATATGATGTGCGATCCGGCGCATTTCAACAATAGCCTTATCCAATATATCCGAAGCATTAGAGAAACGGATGACATCCCGTTGGCCTAGTGACGATTGGCTCTTAATCTCGCTCATATTGAGCCTGACTACCGAAAGCAGGCCTCCCAGCTCGTCATGCAGGTCGCGTGCCAGACGAGCGCGTTCCGATGTTTCGCCATCGAGTTCGGCCTGAGTGGCTATCAATTGCTTCTCCTGTTCCAGTTGTTGAAGCTGTTGTTCTGCTAATTTGCGCTTCTGCACATTCAGCCGGTAACGGGAGAACAATAATCCGATCAGTAACATTAACAGCAGAATGGCTGCAACGCCGAGCCAGATCAGTAGTTCCTTCTCTTTTTCTAATGAAACGATGAGGGCTTCCTTCTTTTCTGTCTCATATTTGACTTCCATGTCGGCCATCGTATTGTGAAGGCTCTTTTTTACATATTCCCGGTTGAATTCATTAAACTTTATGTCGAAAGCCGCCGCCTTGTTATGATTTCCCATCAGGGCGTTGGTGAAAGCCAGATTGCGGGCAATCCCCCGCGCCTGATTGAAGTTGGTGGAGTCCATCACCCAGGCTTCCATAGCAGCAGCTTCGCTTTCTTCGTATTTTCTGGCTACGAGATAAATATCGGACAAGGCCACCCAGCCATATCTGACAAATCGTTTGTTACCTAACTTCTTAGCTATCTGGATGCTTTGTTCGGCATATTCTGCGGCTTTAGTATGATCCTTGAATCCGCTACTGCGGAGATAAGCCAGCGCTTGCAGTCCTAATATCTCGAATTGCTTATCGTTCATTGTCTTACTAAGCTCCAGCGTCTTATTTATATAATCCAGCGATTTGCCGTATTCTTTCTTCTCCATTGTGATTTGCCCGAGATCATAATAAGCTCCCATTTTCCCATAGTCAGAATCTTCTTCTTCAGCTAACTTCAGGCATTTCTCCAGATAGTCGACCGCGCGGTCGGTATCCATCAGCGCGCGGTAAATGCCTCCCAGATTGCTATATATGATCATCATCTGCCATTTGTTCTCTATCTTTTCGCTGAATGCCAAGGCTTTGAAGTAATAGTCGAGAGCTGTTATATTCTGGCCTCTGAGGTAATAAAAGACTCCTGTAGAGCAGTATGCATTTGCTTGTTGTTCCATATCGCCCGATTCTACAGACAGTTCTATTGTTTTTTTATAGAAAATAAGGGCGCTGTCGGGTTTTCCCCATGCATTGTAGCAATCGGCAATATTAATGGTGAACCATGCTTCTGCCGCTTTATCATTTTTCTTCCTTGACAGTTCTATTCCTTTTAGGGTATTCTCGTAGAGTTTATCTAAATCATTATCCATATACTCAGAGCTTATCCTTTTATAAACCATGATCTGCTCATCTAAGGACAGTTTCGGATTATCGAGCAATCCTGTTAAGGAATCGACTTTATGCGTATCCTGTGCCAAAATGAGAATGGTAAACAGAGAGCAAATACAGAAAAGAAGTGTTTTTTTCATATACAACTATTTTAGATTAAGGTAACAATTGCTGCCATTCGGAGGAAGCGAGGAACTTCATGCGGAAACAGCTTTCTGTGTTTTATTTTTCCTGAAAATACTTTCGTTTTATTTATTGTCTAAAGTCCTTCAGCTCTACAAATATAATTTTTTCCTGCATATTTTATCGCTTTCAAAACCGATTTTAAGATTGCAAAAGTAAAAACCCCCATTTGTGGGGTAGTGTGAGACGCCGGGGCATACTATTTTTACATAAATCAAATTCAATCTATGAAGAACCGGTTTATTCCCCGGTGCAAAGTAATGAAAACAGTAATCATTCCTGATGAGGAAAAATAAGGAAATCTTTTGTAAATGGAACGCGATATCTTATTTTTTATTGTATTAATGGATATCTTTGTATGAATAGATAATGTGATAATCTAAATATAATTTATTATGAAAAAAATCTGGACAATTATTTTGGTTATAGGGGTCGTTTGCGGAATGACTGCCTGTAGTGATGACGATGACAAAGAAGTTCCCAAAGAACTGGTAGGGGAATGGGAACTGATAAAAATGGAGATTGGCACACTGGATGCATCCGATGCAGATGTGAAAGAGATTGCCGAAGATATGTTTACAGAGTTGTCTAAAGAGTTCTATTACGGAGAATCTCTGGAACTTAACAGCGACGGAACGGGGGTTTTTAAAGATGGAGATATAGAGTATTATACAAAGAAAGATGTCTTCACTATGATTGACGAAGAAGGATACTCAATGAGTTTCACTTATAAAATTTCGGGCAGTAAGCTGATTATGACACTGAATATGAGAGATATGATAATCAATGAGATGGCCGATGAACTGGACAAGGAAGAATTGAATTACCTTAAATCTACACTCAAGAAGTTTACTGTAGACTTCACCTTCCAGAAGTGATAATATATGTTAACCAAAAAAGGAGGGAGGTATGACAACAACCCGTTGACAGCCAAGCTCCGACCATAATTTACAATCTGTAAACGAATAAATTAAGTTTCACTATAAATTTTAAAAAACACAATGAAAACATTTAGAGTAATTCTTTTTGCAGCGGTTTGCCTTATTGCTATCAATATGAACGCTCAGGAAAAAAAGACCACATTTGGTATAAAATTAGGATTAAATATCTGTGATTTGAGCGCGTCCGACGGCAGGGATTTCGACAATACGAAGTCTAAAACCGGCTTATTGGCAGGGATTACGCTCGACTATGCCTTTACGCACCAATGGTACCTGATGACAGGGCTGGAATATAGCAGTAAAGGTGTGAAGATAGACATGGGCGGAAGCGAAGATATGAGTGTAACTGCTGCATATGCACAGCTTCCTGTATGTGCAGGATTTAAATACAGTGTGAATGAAACACTTGCCATCGTAGCTAAATTGGGGCCTTATTTTGCCTATGGACTGCATGGAAAAACCAAAATGGGCAGCTACGAAGAAGACACCTTCAGCGATGAGGTAGCAAAGAACTTTGACTGTGGTATACATTTCGGAGCAGGTGTAGAATACCAGAAGTTCAACTTCATGCTTGGCGGCGAGTCGGGTATGGTCAATATCATGCAGGCAAATAACACGAAAGCCGAAACGCGGAACTTTGCCCTTTCGGTAGGCTATAAATTTTAGTTAGATAGCCTGATCAGACAGGCAATAATTTTAGGCAATCGAGAAGATAGCGGTTACGGATATTCGTAGCCGCTTTTTTTGTATTATTGATTAAGTAATAGATGAAAAATATTGTCGCATTTTCTCTGGTCGCTGTAGGGGCTAAATATCTTTCGCCCGAATAATCAGCAGGCGAAAGATATTTCGCCCCTACGACATCAAATACGACAATAAATATTATT
>JAITVH010000165.1 GCA_031285905.1 Prevotella sp. | reverse complement strand
TCCCGTATGGGGGAGATAATACCAAAACAATTCTTGAAAGTGGCAGGGAAGAAGGTTATAGAACACACAATAGATATATTCGAAAACCATGAAAATATTGATGAAATTATCATCGTAAGTAAAGCTGACTACATTCCTGATATTGAACAAATGGTTATTGGCAATCAATATAGAAAGGTAAAGAAGATACTTCAAGGTGGTACTGAAAGGTATCATTCAAGTCTTGCAGCAATAAATTCTGGGGGGCAGAACTCAGATAATCTCATATTCCATGACGCTGTGCGTCCATTGGTTAGCAAGCGTATTATTGACGATTGTATAGCCGCTTTAAAAACATATCAGGCTATTGATGTTGCAATAAAAACGACAGATACTATTATTCAGGTAGATGAAAAAAATACGATTTCTACTATCCCTCCTCGTTTATGGTTGAGAAATGGGCAAACTCCACAATGTTTTAAACGGGAGATTATAAAAAGGGCTTATGATCTAGCTTTGGGCGATCCGAGTTTTGTAACTACCGACGACTGCGGAGTTGTACGCAAATATCTTCCGGATACACCGATTTTTGTAGTTGATGGGGATGTTACTAACATGAAACTCACCTATCCAGAGGATTTATTTTTACTGGATAAATTATTTCAATTAAAATCAATAAAAGGAAATAACCACATTCTTGACGAAAAGGCGGAGCTGATTATGCCAAATAAAGTGATGGTTGTTTTTGGTGGAAGCTACGGAATTGGTGAGGAGGTTGTGAGATTGGGGCGAGAACTGGGTGCTGTCGTATACTCTTTTAGTCGCTCTCAGAATGGCGTGGATGTTACAGATGAGACATCTATTCGTAATACACTTGCGGATATTATATATAAAAATGGCAGAATCGATTATGTTGTTTGTACAGCAGGTGTTTTGATTAAAGAACCTCTGTTTAGTATGGACTATGAAGATATATTGAATAGCATAAAAATAAATTACCTTGGGGCAATCAATGTTGCTAAAGAGTCTTTTCAATATTTAAAGGAATCTGAAGGATCCTTGTTACTATACACAAGCAGTAGTTATACGAGAGGGCGTATGATGTATAGTATATATTCGTCAACAAAGGCTTCTATTGTTAATTTAGTTCAGGCTCTGAGCGAAGAATGGTTTAGTGCTGATATTCGGATTAATTGTATCAATCCGGAACGAACTAAAACGCCAATGCGTGTGAAAAGCTTTGGCAATGAGCCTGAAGAATCTTTGTTAAAGGCTAAAACAGTGGCAATAGCTTCTGTTAATACATTGATTTCGAAGTTGACAGGAGAAGTTATAGATGTAAGAAGGTAACTGGAACAAAGGAAAAGAACTATTAAGAATGAAGATTGATACACCAAAGGGATTATATAAATATAAGTTTATTCCTATTTATGTTGGGATAAAAAAAATTGACAAAATAATAGCCAAAGAAAATCTGCTTTTATTTAAAAGGATAGCAGATGAGAATAGTTTAAGATTTGGATTATGCTATGGAACAATGCTAGGGGCTATTAGAGAGCATGATTTTATAGAGCATGATGAAGATATTGATTTATTCATTCTAAGCGAACAGCGAGATGTATTTTTAAGTATGCTTTTTGAATTAAGAAAATATTCGTTTGAGGTTGCAAGGTATGATAGAAGAGGAGGATTAATATCAATTATTCGTAAGGGAGAATATATAGATATCTATATATTCTCACCAATGAAAGATGATTTAAGAGAGGCTCTTGGAGATCCGATGCCCGAAAAATACTTAAAAAATTTATCTTTATACGAATTCCAAGGGGAGTCTTTTTTAGGAGCCTCAGATAGTATTGAAATGATGCAATTTTTTTATGGAGAAAATTGGTCAACACCAATTGTTTATGCTGATTTTGATCTTCCTTTTTATAAAAAAATGATTCAATACATTATGTGGTACACTATTTATTACATGCCGGATTGTTTGTTTTATAAAGTAATGGAAGCGAGAAAACAAAAAAAAATTGATCGGTATGAAATGCGTCTAGAACGATTGAAAAGAATAATTGGGCAAAAGAATATTCTTTTATTATGATATTTAATTTAATTCAGATTTTTATGCTGAAAATTAAAACAATTGATTTATTAACAAATTTAGAGCTTTTATCTATAGACAAAAAGAGTGTACAAATAAATACTATTAATGCTCATTCATATAATGTCGCTCAAAAAGATGAAATATTTGCTAAAGTACTATTGCAATCTGATTTTTTATTACCTGATGGACAGAGTATTGTTTATGCAAAAAAAATCTTAACAAGACAAAATCTAAAAAGAATTGCTGGATTCGATTTATTCCAATGGGAGATGGAGAGAATGAATGATTTTGGAGGTAAATGTTTCTTTTTAGGTAGTACAAATGAAACATTGCAGAAGATATTGGATAAAGTAGTTATTGAGTATCCTAAAGTTAAAGCAGAAACATACTCACCTCCATACAAGGCTGTTTTTTCTTTCGAAGATAATCAAAGAATGATAGAAAAGATAAATTCTGTTCATCCTGATGTCCTTTTCGTCGGTATGACTGCACCAAAACAAGAAAAATGGGTTTATGAGAATAAAGATAAACTAAAAACCGGACATATATGTTCTATTGGTGCTGTCTTCGATTTCTACGCAGGTAATATTCAACGAGCACCTAAATGGATGCAAAACAAAGGTTTGGAATGGCTCTACCGACTGATGAAAGAGCCACGCAGAATGTGGAAGCGGTACATTATAGGTAATACGAAATTTATTTTTTATATACTCAAAGAAAAAATAAGTGATTGAACAGTTGTATGTATACATGCATTCTTCCAAATCAGAAACCTACCTCTCCCTCCTTCCCCACTTAAAAGCGTTACTGGAAGGAGAAACCGATACTATTGCCAATTTTGCTAATATCTCAGCGGCTTTAAAGATGACATTCGGCTTCTTCTGGGTTGGCTTCTATATTGTAAAAAAGGAGGAACTCGTTCTCGGGCCATTCCAGGGAACAGTAGCCTGTACCCGTATTAAATACGGTAAAGGAGTCTGCGGAACAGCATGGAAGGAAAAGCGAATAGTTATAGTAGAAGATGTGAATCAGTTTCCCGGGCATATTGCCTGTGATACCGCTTCTCAATCCGAAATAGTAGTACCCTTATTCCTGAATGATGAAGTAATAGCGGTTCTGGATATAGACAGCGAGCATCTGAACCATTTTGATGAAACAGATGCTCTTTATCTGGAACAAATAGTTAAGTTGTCAGCTGTTTGGATTTAGAATGGGAATAGCAACGGCAAAACCAATATCATCACAATTCCCATCACCACCTGCAGAGGCAATCCCACCTTTATATAATCCATGAATGTATAACGCCCGGCACTCATTACCAACGCATTTGGAGGCGTTGAGAATGGAGACGCGAAACACATACTCGCAGCTACTGCAACAGCAAACAGGAACGGATATGGGCTGACGCTCATACTTACCGCAGCTTTGAGGGCTATAGGAGTGAATAGCACAGCTGTTGCTGTATTGCTAATAAACATGGTGAGCAATGATGTACAGAAGTATATTCCTGCTAACAGGGCATAAGGCCCAAAGTCTCCTAACTTACCAACCAGCCCACCGGAAATTAGCGTATCTACTCCCGTGTTCTGGAATGCTGTAGCCATAGGCAGCATAGCCCCGATGAGTACTACACTTTCCCAATTGATACTGCCGTAGGCTTCTTCCATGTTTCTTAAACAGCCTGTGACAACCATTGCCACTGCCGCCAGTAGAATTGCTATCACAGATGGAACAATCTCAAACACCATGGCTATTACCATTAATATCATGATAGCCGCAGCTATAGGGGCTTTCTGATCTAGTGTTACCTTTGCAGCTTCCTTTAAGGGTTGTCCCACCAGCACGAGATCGTCCTGCCTGTCATCGAGGTTTGCGAGGTCTTTCCATGTACCCTGTATCAAGAGTGCATCTCCCGAATGCAATTTTGCATCTTTAATATCATGCATGCGATATTCATTCTGCCGCTGAATACCAAGTACATTTACATTATATTCCTCTCTGAACTGAATCTCTGAGATTGTCCGGTTTATAAGTTTGGAATTAGGCATGATAAATATCTCGGCAATACCTGATTCCTGAAAATCAGCAAAAGGATAATCTCCGTTTGTTTTCTCCAGATGCAGATGATTTTCGGAAACAAATCTTTCTATATCTTCAAGACTTCCATGACAATATAATATATCACCTTTCTGTATCGTTGACTTTGGACCAGCAACTTCTTCAATAACATTCTTCCTGAATCTGGAATTGCCGATTTTTCTTACTATCTTGCTGATACTTACATTGTAATGTGTTGCTATTCTTAGTTCGGCAAGAGTTTTGTCCGATAATGGTGTGTCATTTTTTACCTCTATTCGGTATGATTGGTTTTGCAATTCATACTCCATAGCCAGTTCGACCAATGATTTTCCCTGTTTCTTTTTTGTTGCAGACGCGTCGCTTTTGGATATTAATAATTTACTTAGAAAAAATAAAATAATAACTCCGACTCCCAGAGCGACAAATCCGATAGGAGCAAAAGAGAAGAACGATAGAGCTTTATATCCGGCATCTACCAAGGCATTATTAATGACCAGATTGGGAGGGGTACTGATTAGTGTAAACATCCCCATACTGCTGGCGAAGGCTAATGGCATCAGGTATCTGCGTGGACTGATATTGGCGCTTGTAGCCATACTGACAATAATCGGCATCATCACGGCTACAGTACCTG
>JAITVH010000163.1 GCA_031285905.1 Prevotella sp. | reverse complement strand
TGAAGATACTGCATTACAGTACACAATATAAAAAGGACTTTAAAAGATACAGAAACCAACCTAAAAAGCTTGAAAAACTGCTGGAGGTTTTAATAATGCTTGAAAATGAAGTGGATTTGCCCGCAGAATTAAAAGCCCATAGACTTACGGGACAATATAAGGACTGTATGGAATGCCATGTGGAGGGAGATTTTTTACTGGTCTGGTTTGACGATGAAAATAATATTATACAAATTCTTAGGTTAGGAAGCCATTCGGAATTATTCAAATAATCTTTAAATATTTTGGGCGTTTCCGTCCCGGTCAGGCTTTCCGTTCCAATCTCTTCGAGGATTTACCCTGCAATCCTTAACGCTCGCAATGCGCTAAAAAAACATCCATCCTGTTACGGTTCTCCCGCCCATCAGCCCCGAAGCTCCAATTCTTCCGGTGATTTATCCGATCCGCTACCCTGCGTTTCGCCGACCCGATAAATCACGCTATGGGGGAACCCGTCCCGCCTGCACTCCCGGCAATACCCGTACCGGGATATTTTGCCGTCCATTCCGCCTGTGACAAGTTCCGTCTAAGCCCCCTGAAGGAGAGAGCGGTACTTTCTTCTTCACTTTTTTTTATTCATTCGGCCAGTCCGCCGGACGTCTTTTCATGTTGCAAAGGTTACTTATATTTTCTGTCCTTTCAAATTCGCTTCGCTGTTTTTAAAAAAATCTCCACTCCTGCGGGTAGTATTTTACGCCTCCGGCTTTTAAAAAAATTTGCATGTCCGTAAAATATAACCTTTTAGGCAACTGAAAAAGGACGACCGACACACCGGGAATGAATTTTAAAAAAAAGCTCGAAGAAAGGAGTAACATTTTAAAGAAAAGGACTCGCTCCGTCCAAGAATAAATATTTGAAAATAAACTAAAAAAATTATGTTATGAAAGCGATAGACAGGACAGAAAGAAGCAACCAGCATGAGAGAGAGTTTGAAAACTGGGTAAAATCGAAAAATGTAAATGTATTGCAGGATTCTGCGGAAACAGGTTTGAAGGTCGGTGATATTGTAACCTTTACAAATGATTATGGAGTTGTTTTTAAAGGAATGAAAGTATTGGGATTTTGCGAGCCTGACAATGGCAGGTGTGTTTATATCAGTAGCGACTGTTACTGGTTCCCCGAAAGACCTGAAAGCCTGAAGAAAGAATTGTAATGATATATGGCTGTCCTACCGGCTTGACGGGGATTTTGAAAGTAAAAATTAAAATGGTCACCAAATGAATAATATAAGACGAAAAGAACTGGATAAAATAAGGCAGGAGTTACAAATCCTGCTGGAACGGCTGGAAACAGTTAAAGACGAAGAACAGGAAAGCTACGGAAATATGCCGGAAAGTTTACAAGCATCTGAAAAAGGTGAGAAGTCAGAAAATGCGATCAATAACCTTGAATATGCCTGTGACAATATAAGCGATGCTATTGAGCGCTTGGAAGAAGCAACAGAATAATTTAAATGTAAGAACTGTGTTCGTAAACTTGCTAATACTAAATGTAATCCCTACATTTATGTTATTTCCTTAACTTTGGCGATTCATTCTATTATCCCTGTAAATTTAAATATATGGATAATCCGGAGGATATTAACAAAGAAACCCAGAACCTCATATTTGATGAACTGGCGGAACAGTTTGATTACAGGGGAGATAACAGCCTGTTTGAAATGATAGATTTTTGCAACAGGAATCGATTGAAGTCCCGCAGGCGTACATTGATATTACTATTAAATATAAGCATATGGCATTAAACAAAAATAATGATTTGAAAGAAGGTGATTTTGTCACTGTCTCAGGAACATTAACAGGATATGGAGACTTGAAAGGCTATGTGACCGATATCGGCGACGGATTCATTACAGTTCAATATAATATGGAATCAAGTATTATGGCCAACGGTGATAAAGGCATAGTCGGGCTACCTCATTTTTTCACTAAAGATGAAAAATGAACAATTCCTTTTCAAACTGGAACTCGATATCGCATATCCGCAAATCTGCATAGCATCAAGATATTTTCATTCGTTGAAAACACTTAATCAGTGGTTAAAAAGAAATGATTCAGTTTCTATTTTCGGTTACAGAAAATATATGCTTACCGATACCGGGTATGAACGCTTTGAAATTTTCGGGAATGCTATTGTTCCATTATCTGAATTAAAAGAAATAATCCAGAAGATAGAAAAAAGCGAACAGGAGAGTATTATATTTGCAGAATATTTGAAGAATCAGAGTATTCAAAAATAAAAATAGAGGAATGAGAGTCTTCGGTTACGCCCGTGTATCTACCAAAAAGCAATCCTTAAAGATGCAAATTGATGAACTGAAGAAATTCGGTTGCAATGAAATTATACAGGAAAAAGTTTCATCTTTGGCGGATCGTCCGCAGTTCGATACTTTATTATCTACCTTAAAAGAGGGTGATACGCTTGCGGTGTGGAAATTAGACCGTTTAGGCAGGTCAATGCTCGATCTGATTAAAATAGTGTCTGAGATGGATGCTAAAGGCGTCAATTTCGTTTCTCTTACAGAAAATATAAACACCGGTACGACACAGGGTAAAATGATGCTGATGCTTTTTTCGATGATGGCCGAGTATGAGTTGTCTATCCGGAAAGAACGTCAAGAAGCGAATAAGGAAATAGCACGGCAAGCCGGGCGTCTGGGCGGACGGCCTAAAGGACTGTCAAGAGATGCGAAAAAGACAGCATCCGTCCTGATGGGGATGTACCGGGAGAAAGACAAGTAAGAATATAAATACAGCATCTCCGAAATTACGGCAGCTCTCAAAATATCAAAGGGCACACTATATAAGTATCTTGAATATATGAATGTGTCCAAAAGAGGCGATTTGTTCTGATTTATACATAAGATGCCCGGATAAATAATAACTTAGAAATAGTAATCTTATAAATTATTAATTTCTTTGATAAGAACAATATTTGCGGAAGTAATGGAAAATATTGTCGATAATACCAGCTTCTCCATTATATACTAATCTCTGACTTAATAGTTCGGTGTGTGATATATCATATTTAAACTAAATTTTTTTAAAATAACTGCCGAACTATTTGCACTAAAAAAAAGATATTTATATATTTTTGTGATTATTTTACTATGATGAAACCAGAATATAAATCAATTAACTAAAATGCCTATGAAAAAGATTTTGTTAACTGCATTAGGTGCAATGTTTTTACTTTTTTCCTCTTGTTCGCAAGAGGATATGTCTGAAACTGTCCAGCCGGATTTGGGGCAGGCAATCTCTCAGTTGTCTGATAACTATGAAGCACAACTAAAAGGGTATGTAATCGTCAATAAAGAAAAAGACGAAAGTACTCCATCACAACAAGAAGAAACATCTGCTTCTCCTGAATTTATGACTATGCTTAAAGACTCATTGGAAAGAACT
Source organism: Prevotella sp. (assembly GCA_031285905.1). GTDB lineage: Bacteria > Bacteroidota > Bacteroidia > Bacteroidales > Dysgonomonadaceae > Dysgonomonas. The sequence continues at coordinate 8,161 of JAITVH010000163.1, read as the reverse complement.
TTTTCTAAAACTTCGGTCAAGCAAACAAAAATGGGTCCCGGGGCTGATGGGCATGTAGGCGTATTTAAGTATTCGACTTGTGGTTCTTATCCTGAATTCCAATACCATCAGGACAATGAAGATGGAGGTTGGACAAGTATACATGGTGATCATGGAGCTACCTATGTCGATGGAAATGGAAATATGAAGTGGAGATTTTGCCTAGTACCAGGGCATCATCCTAGAGACTATGGCCCCATACATGATGACTATCGTAAGATAATGCCTTATTGGTATGGTGGTGGCGTTTTACTATTATATAGATATGACTGGAACTCAGGACACGGAGATGTTGATGTAGTATATAGATACCATGATGACGAAGATAATAATAACAAGAACCATGTTGAGAATCTTGGCGGACAAATTTTGGAACCAAATAGTTATCTTGGAGAATGCCAATTTGGGAGAAATACAGGTCTGACTTGGAGATTCTCCGATAAGGCAAGAAGTTATGCACTGCCTTTTAAATATGGTGTTTTGTCAAATGAGTTTAGTGGCAGTAATGCAAGTATAGATATAGATGATGAAAACGGATCAAATTCAAACTGGTCTCATATATTTAGACATAGGGCAGGGTCTAACACAACCGATGATCGTATGCAAACAAAAGATGAAAGATTCAGAGGTATCTTAACTACTGAAAGAAATACAAGTTACTATATTAAAACTTATAATTAAATTCAATTATAGACATAAAGAGAGACGGATTTTTTGAATCCGTCTCTCTTTTATTATAAGCCCAATTTACCTAGTGGCATAAATACCGATAACTGTATATCTCTTGATTTAGCTTTATAAGTATAACCAACCCCTTCTACAATAGGGTTTATCCCATGTTTATATGACAGGGATATTTCCATTACTTTAAAATCATATCCGACTTTCGCTACCAAAGGCACATCGAAGACTGTCTTTTTTTGATTAGTCCAGTAACCTGTCTTCCAATAATAAGTTGGCTCGATACCCAGTCCGGCCTTTACCCCTTTCCATATCCTGTAATTAAAAACCCCGTTAAGAGCTATTGAATTAAGCCGTTTGGTCTCATCGACTGTGGATATATTCGATGGCATATAAAATACATGCACTCCCCTCGACTGGAATAAAAGCGCAGCATCCAGAACATATTTCTCTTTAATATCAAATTGTAGCTGATAGCCGGCATTAAAGGAAATACGGGCTTTCCATTTCCCATCTACTATGCCATATTGTTCTCCGTAACCAAATCCACCACCACCGGGATAACCGGATCTATTCAGCCAACTGTCAGAAACTCCCACAATAACACCATGCCTAATCGTTTGGGTATTGGCGCATATTGAAAATGATAATAGTAGTAGTAATAATAATAAATTTCTCATAGTAACTAATTTTTTATTATTTATAAAATTCATTTTTTATTTTCTTCTCAGATACGGCTATCACCCTGAAGTAACCCAAAGCACCGTTGCTAAAATTACTTCTTCCTGTTGTTGGGGCCGGGGTATAAGCTCCTCCGTCATATCGCATCTGTTGTATTAAATCCGAGTAAAAATCGTAACATGATTTAGATATTGTCCCTAACCGCACAGTGGCTGTGTCATTAATAAAAAACAGGGATCCGTCCGGGTAGCCTCTTACAGCTTCTCCATCATTCGGATTGAATGCCATAACATTCTCAGGCATATGTTTATTATCAACAATCGAAAAGGGCCAGATACGCCTGTCCTGCCGTAACATTTCTTCCGGTCCTACCCGTTTAAAAGAGAAAAGGTAATAATTCTCTTTTGCCGGATTATTTCTGAAGTTAAGGAAAGGTGTAATCTGTGAGCCTTCCTTCTCATTTGCTTTTTCCGCTAACCATAATGAGTCAATGACAGTTCTTTCAGGCATCTGTTCAGATGCGGTGTACACATTATCACCATACTTTACGGTTAAAGTATAAGTATTATTCTGTTTTCCCCTGATTTTATTTGTTACAAAAAATCCTTCCGCAAATTCCTTTGGGACAGTAATTTTTAATGGCTCAGGAACCATAAAAGTATCTTTACGGTTATAATATTTATTGTCATAGATAAGACGGCAATAGTACCACTGTCCGGAGTAATAGACAGTTTCTCTTTTCACATGCTGCAAAGTATCTTTCGTGCCCTCGTTATCCTCCAATATGATCAATGCTTCGCCGATGCCGGGATTATAGTTTTCATTCAACTTGATAGTTTTACTTACCCGGAAAAAATAAGGCGGCTCGTCATCGGTTATCTCTCCCTCGATAACGATCCTGCCCAAATCTTTTTCCGGTACTTTTATATCCATGTTCTCTACACAACTAAGGAAAAGCACAGGCAGTATTATTCCTGTTATAATTGATCTCAGTTTCATAAGCTAGAATTTAAAATTGTAAGATACCGATGGCAATATACCGTAGAGATACATCTTTGACGCATTAGTCTTATTAATATCATCCTTATCCCTTCCGGCATACATGCTGAATATATTCTTCCGATTATAGACATTCATTATACCTAATACCCATTCCGATTTCCATCTTTTCTTCGTTTTTGGCCTGTATGAAAGCGACAAGTCCAGTTGATGATATAGTGGCGCTCTATAACCGTTACGCTGCGAATATTCATAGAAAACCACTCCTTGATATACATACGAGCCGACAGGCAGCGTCACATTCATGCCCGAACGCAGGGTAAAAGCGCCCGACACACTCCAATTAGGATGAAGCCTATAAGAAAGGGAGGTTTTCAGATCGTGTGGCCTGTCATATACCGGAGCATAACCTTTACCGTTGTTTACCGCTTTAATATGATTTCTTGATTTGGATAGGGTATAGCTTACCCATCCTGTCAGGTCTCCGACATTCTTGGAGAAATACATCTCCAAGCCATAACTGTCAGCCCACCCTTTCTCCAGTTGGCCTTCAATCTGGTTGTTCAGGAAAATGTCGGCATTATCTTTATAATCTATGATATTTTTTGTATTTCTGTAATACCCTTCCACTGAAAAAGAGTAACCTTTATCAAACAGGCTCCGTTTATAACCTAAAGATGTCTGATAGGATGTAGAAGGTCTTAATTTCTCATTTACCGGAACCCATATATCCGAAGGTATTCCTACCGATGAATTACTAAGCAGGTGCATATTCTGGTTTGTCACATTGAAAGCCGCAGAGAAACTGGTAGCCCTGTCCGGCGAATATGCCAGTTCGAACCGCGGTTCGGGATTCAAATAAGTCTTTTTATTCAGATAATCGTTTTTGAAAGAATGATTCGCACTATACCTTAGTCCACCGTTTATATTCCATAAATCATTGATCTTATACCTTAATTCCACATGCAAGGCTATATCAGCACTTTTGCGTTCTTCCATGCTGTATGGTTCAATATTCGACTGTCCGTTAATCCTGTCTATTCTTCCCGGCTCAGTCCTGAAATAATCAACATTCAGCCCTGCTACCACATTCAAATGGTTCGACAAATAATAATCCCAGTTGTTTTTTAACGAATATAATTGCATATTGGAATCCCACTTGTAATTACGGCCGTCTGCGAAGTGTTTGTACTTATAGAAGTAATCACTGTAACAAAGTGTATTTGTCATATTTATTTTATCTGTCACAATGCTGTTCCACCTGAATGTCCCTGTGGTATTGCCCCAATTCATAGAATAATCGTCTATCAGTGCCGTTGCCTTGAAATTATCCTTGCTTTTGTAAAAGGACAGATAGATTTTATTTTTGCTATTGACCTGTGCGTTTACCTTGGCATTCACATCGTAGAAATCGACCTGCGTACCGCTCAGGTCTGTTATTTTATTTCCGAATAACTGTGATTTATCCATCAGATCAATAATTTTGCCCGGATTACCATAGCGCCCCGATATGATAAAAGAAACCCTGTCTTTTACAATGGGGCTTTCAACAGTAAGCTTCGATGCAATCAGTCCCAAACCACCCCTCATACCGAACTGCTTGTTATTCCCCTCATTCATCCGTATATCCATCACCGAGGATAACCGTCCCCCATACGAAAGGGGAATATATGATTTATACAAGTCTACATGATTAATGGCATCCGAATTGAATACTGATAAGAAAGACAGGGCATGATTAGGATTGTAAACTATCGCTTCATCTAGCAGTACGAGGTTTTGCCAGTGAGAACCACCACGTACTGACAGGTTATTCGCCCCATCGTTGCCACTCATTACGCCCGGTAACATTTGTAGGACTTTCATAACGTCGGGTTCCCCCCCGATTGCAGGCACTTGTTTTATTTGTTGAGCCGAGAGATTGTATTGTCCGATCGACTTTCCTTTGGCCGCATATATAATAACATCATCCAATTGTTTGTCATGCGGTTTCAGGAAGATATTTACCGTAGTGTCTTTTCTTAATGTCAAAGACGTATTATATTCCTCATATCCCATCATTGAACAACTTAACCGGATTTCTCCGACAGAGAATGTTATCGAGTAAAACCCGTAATTATTAGAGAAAATCCCTGCTGTGTTCCCCTTGCTGATCACTGTTGCACCTATAATGTCTTCTCCGGTAACGGCATCCTTAACTTTACCGTGTACTATTTTTCCGTTTTGTGAGAATGAAAAAATGCAAATCATTATCATATAAGAAAAAGCTATGGCTCTTTTCATCTTTTATCAAGTTCAATATCTATTAATCTGGCAATTTCATCATAAGAACTTGAGTTGAACAGTAACCTGCCATTAACTATTATAGTAGGTGTAGCATATATCCCCGCAGCTTCGATAGTATTAAAATTTTCCGTTATTTTATTAACTATATACTTGGAATTAAAATCAGTTGTAAATTTATTCATATCTAATCGAAGGCTGTCGGCTATATTGAATATGCGGACAGAATCGATCATGGTATTAATTTTAAATACCGTGCTGTAAAATTCCCAGAATTTACCTTGATTATTAATTGCTTCGCTGGCGATTATCAAAGGTGATGCAGTACCTGAATAATTTACATAACCAAATCTGACTTTATCCTTGTATTTATTGTAAATGGAATCGTAAACAGGATGCAACTCGATACATTTGCCGCAATCAAAATCAGATATCAAGTACAAGGTGACATCCGATCCTGTATTTCCACGATAAGATATCGCCTGCTTTTCCATGTTGATATTCGGACTTTTCGGAGGATATAAAAATCGTTTGACTTTACTTTTGTTAATAAGGGAATCGATAAGCTGTGATTGGACTATATACTCCAGTTTGCTTCGTTGGTTTAATCTCCCCTCATAGGTATCCGGCGGAATTTGCACCATCGAAGTCTTATAAATCATTACCGAAGGGGTATTCAGTTTGTATTTGATCACAAGGCTATCATAAGAATAATGGTTGATTACAGAATCAGTATAAGTTCTGAGGAAATCAGGAACGGATTTATTGTGCCTCATTGCCTCCTGTTCAAGTATCTTATTCTTGATCAGTTCGGTTAAGGCTAAGTCCCTGATATTATATATACGGTTCAGCTCGTCAAATAATTCTTGTTGAACCAATTTGTCAAGTTCTGAGGAGCTGATCTCTACTCCGTTTATTTCTGCAATAATATCTCCTTTATGTTTTCCTTTTTTTTGATTGCAAGAAAAGCATAGTAATGTGATAATCATTAAGGTAAATAATCTGTTTTTTCTCATGTTTTCATTGATAATATTAACTGATAATGCAAAATTATATAAAAACTATCGCTAAGTACATGACAAAAGACATAAATATTTTTTTATTGACTATGATAACTCCCGCCCGCCCTGTTATGGTGTGTCCGGACTTCCGGACACGGATTGTTTACCCTGTTGAAATCTATTCGGGAAAGGGTAACAGGTGTTTGAAAGATTAAGTGTAAATTGCAATAGAATAAATAGAAAACATAAAAACATAAAAACATAAATCATTTAAGTATGAATGCGAAAGATATGCGGAACACAAATTCAGTGTCATTAATTTATGCCTATAAAGTGGCTCTCGATAAAGAAGAGTATTTACTCTGCAAGGCTATAAAAGAAGAATTGGCCGAAAGAAAAAATGCAGGAGAACTCAATAACGAAGTAATCGACGCAACAATACAGGCTTATGATGTGCATGGAAACTCATATCGGGATATGCAATATGAAGTTTTTCACGAGATGCTCGAAGAAATAAAAATCCTGTAAATTCTTCTTTCACTATCGGCATAAAATAATAAATTTGTTATTTTATTATACTAATAGGACAGTCCGGCAATGGCTAAAAAAACCTATTGAGCGGAGTAAATTAGTGCTTATTTTCAGGCGCTAATTTTTCTTTTTCGGGCGTTCCCGTCCCGGTCAGGCTTTCCGTTCCAATCTCTTCGAGGATTTACCCTGCAATCCTTAACGCTCGCAATGCGCTAAAAAAACTTCCATCCTGTTACGGTTCTTCCGCCCATCAGCCCCGAAGCTCCGATTCTACCGGTGACTTATCCGGTCTGCTACCCTGCGTTTCGCCGACCCGATAAATCACACCATGGGGGAACCTGTCCCGCCTGCATTCCCGGCAATACCCGTACCGGGATATTTTACCGTCCATTCCGCCTGCGACAAGTTCCGTCTAAGCCCCCTTCGGGGAGAGCGGTACTTTCTTCTTCACTTTTTTTTATCCATTCGGCCAGTCCGTCGGACGTCTTTTTATGTTGCGAAGGTTACTTATATTTTCTGTCCTTTCAAATTCGCTTCGCTGTTTTTAAAAAAATCTCCACTCCTGCGGGTAGTATTTTACGCCTGCGGCTTTAAAAAAAATTTGCCTGTCCGTAAAATATAACCTTTCGGGCAACTGAAAAAGGACGACCGACACACTGGGAATGAATTTTAAAAAAAGCTCGAAGAAAGAGTAACATTTTAAAGAAAAGGACTTACTCCGCCTAAGAATAAATATTGAAAAACACAAAGCGCTCTTTGACTTACTGAAAACAATTCACTACCGCAGGGAGTAGGTAAATTCCCCGCAAAACAAATCAACTAATTTATTAACCATTCTAAATTTTTTAACGTATGATTTATTTAGAACAAAACACAGCCAAATTCCTTTATCCTTACGTGATAGAGGCAAGGCGCAGGAAAAACGGTATTGTGGATATTATCCATTCGCATAACACGGACGATATGTTACAGGTACGGTTTATATCCGAAACATCTTTAGGCATAAAATTTTCCCTTGAAATCCCTAATATCTTTTCGCTTACAATGATGTCGCAACAGGGCAATATCGTAGTGTACAAGTATAAGGACGCGGAACATTACCCCGACAGGCAACTGTTTTCCATTGACGAAGTAAACCTTATCAGGGAAGCCAAACCGTTCAGGTTATTTCATTTTATTTTCAATCTCTTTACCGAAGCGATAATACACACGCTGGCGGAGAAAGAGAAAGGCGAGTATCAGGAACAGCTTAAATACTATTCTTTCCGTACCATACGCTATTTGTTACTGATGTTCATAGCCGAAACGAATGTCATAACCTCATGGGGTATAAGTGGTCTGAAACTGTTGAAAGATGCTGTCCTGTTTAACGTACAGGGGCTGCATTTCAAAGGGCAGGTGCAAATAGCCTATAATGCGGGCGCAGACCTCTTTGATATTGCTTTTCTACAAGACAACAGGATGGCAGGGCAGCGAAAAGGAATTTATTCCGATGAACTTATAGATTATATCGACCGAAAAGTAGAGTATATACCCGAATACAATTCTTAATCTATTTATCTAAATTATTAACATGCAGGGGAGTGGCAACGCTCCCTTATTCAAGAATTAACATTATGGCAAAAAAAGTAAAACCGAATAAAGGACAGGAACAGTTAGAACCACAGGCGAACAAGGCGGATATGCAATATATCCATATTGATTTTATTACCCCGACAGGAATAAACCCCCGCCAGTATTTTGATGAAAACGCCTTGCAGGAACTTGCGGAAAGTATAAAACAGGTCGGTATTATCCAGCCGATAGTTGCCCGAAAAATACCGAATGTCGAAAACACCTATTCCATCATATGCGGTGAACGCAGGTACAGGGCTGCGAAGCTGGCAGGATTGGAACAGATACCCGCCTATATCCGTGAATGCACGGACGAAGAAGCCTTAGACATT
>JAITVH010000141.1 GCA_031285905.1 Prevotella sp. | reverse complement strand
TATTGATATTTGGAAGTAGAGGATAAATTCCATGTTACTGTCGATAAGCATATGTATAATTTGGTATGGCAAAGCCTCACCATTTCATAAAATCGATAACATAGCATATACCTGCTGTTGTGCTGTTGTACTGAAGTATTGTTGTATGGTAGCATGGCTTCGGAACCACACTTCAGAATTGAACAGGCGAATTACATTGACACTTATCCGATAGTTTAAGTATCAGTATATCAATAGATATACTTCTTTGATAAAATACATCATTGGTACAATGAAGATTTATTGTTTAACATCCCTAAAGTTTTAACTTATGAAAAGAAAACCATTATTCATCGCATTCTCCACCCAAAAGGGCGGAGTCGGTAAAACCGTATTTACAGTCCTTGCCGCCAGCTACCTGCATTACCTGAAAGGTGCGCCAGTCAAGGATTAGTCAAGTGTTCTTTGGCAATGACCTATCATCACCGACTTATCTGAAAGGGAAACTGGACAGGGAGTGTAGCATGTCGGTACAAGCATAAGTCAGTTAATGACCAAACTGCGACTGAATGGAGATGAAAAGACAGATATGAGGATAAAGTCCGAATTGATTGAACGATAGCCCAAGCGGTCATTGTAGTAACTGTGACGTCAAGGTAATTATACTCGTCATATCGTGATACTCCTTTTACATCCTTTTAGTAGGAAGAGCAAGAACTTATCACGACGCAACTATAGTAAATAGTAAAGGATGGAAGTCGTATCCGACAATCTGTCGTGCCAATGTTATTATGTTACAAACTGGGATTACCTAACCCGGAAAGCTAGTTGTAAGGCTATGAGGTACAGACTTCTGAATATCCGGTATGGTAACGGCGCCTTCGTAGTAGTCTGAGCAGGTTAATGGCCTGCACACGTGAGTTAAATACTAATTCAATTCACAATGGCGAAGGGAGGCAGCTAATATTTTTTAATGTAATTATCGAAAAATGTGAGAGACATTATGAGAAATTCGGAAAGAGTATTAAACAGTCTAACGGAACACAACAAAGATTTGAGTTACAAGTATACACGCTTGTACCGTATTCTGTTCAATGAGGAAATGTTTTATGTTGCATATCAACGTATATATGCAAAACCGGGCAATATGACAGCGGGTTCAGATAATCAAACCATTGATAATATGAGCCTAAATCGTATTACGAAGTTACAATAATGAGGAATGGGAAAAAGGGAAACGATGTCGGAGAATAGATAACCGTGTCAGCAGTAGATAAAAAACAGGTTAAATCCGAATGAAAATATTATATTCCATTTGGGAGTTCTTCGGATAATGTTTACCTTTGATAATATCAAAGAAAAGTTATTTGAAGTGGTGAAAAATGAAGCGGAGTAAAGTGGGAAAGTAGTTTCTATATCATTACCTGTCGCTGAATATCGACGGTTCAAATCCTTATTACATATGACATTGCCGAAAATTCACTATCTTTACTTTCCGTAATTGAAATAAAGTTAACGATTTTTCTAATACAATTAGGTTTAATAAAACAAGCAAAATCAGAAAATCGAATTCGTTTATCACATCGTTTACATATGTCATATCTCAAAAAGGAACATGAATTTATATTGGGACTAAAGCGAGGAGAGTATGATGCTTTCGATAGTCTTTATAATTTCTATTCCGATTATTTGTATAGTTTTATTCTGAGAATGACTAAATCTCCTTCTGAATCAGAGGATATACTACAAGATACTTTTTTGAAAGTATGGTACATGAGAGAAACAATCTCTCCTGACAAATCTTTCAAATCCTTTCTTTTTACCATATCCCGCAACTTAATAATCGATTCATTCAGAGCGAAGATAAACAGTATTGACTTTGAAATATTTATACATAATAGTACAAAACTGTCAATAGAGAATTCGATAGAAGAGAAAATGAATTATGATGATTTTCTAAAATTATTATCATTCGCTAAAAGAAAACTTACAGATAAACAGTGTCTTATTTTCGACCTAAAACAAGAAAAAGGATATTCTAATATTGAGATTGCCGAGAGTCTGGGCCTTTCTGAGAAAACTATTCGAAATCAGTTGTCGATTATTATAAATATAATTAAAAAAGATATTCTTATTTCGGCAATTCCATTATTTATCCCATTCAATCTTTAGCGATTTTTTTTGCTAGTAATCAGATAGTTATCAAAAACATATAATAAATATACTATAAAAAGCCGGGACAAATTTCGGCTTTTTCCGTATTATATAAAAATATACACAGAAACATATGAAAAACAATATATTGAGAAAATTATTACATAAGTACTTTCATGACGAATTAACCGGAGAAGAATTGAACAGGCTCCGGTCCATAGTCAATGGAATATCCGATGAAACATTTAAAAATGAACTGGATTTCATATGGAACAATGAAGACTGTGTAATACCTATGGACTCATTTACAAAAAGCGATATTCTCAGGTCGGTACATAATGTCATAGATTCTAATACGACTACTGTAAGAATGGTTTTTAACTGGTGGAGAGTTGCTGCTATTATTATGATGCCCATAATACTTATAAGCTTGTCCCTATTCTTTATGGATAATAGGAAAGAAATAGTAAATGCTCAGGAATATACTATTCTGTCAGGAAAAGGACAAAAAAATCAGGTTCTATTACCCGATGGAACTCATGTATGGTTAAATTCCGGATCGGAAATAATTTATACTTCCGATTTTAATCTGACTAACAGGAACATCAAGTTGAAAGGAGAAGCTTTTTTTGATGTAAAAAAGAGCAGCTTTCTTCCTTTTAACGTTGAAGTAGATTCAATTAACATTCAGGTATTGGGTACCACCTTCAATGTATCGGCCTATGACGACGATCTTGATATTAAGGTTTCATTAGAGAGGGGGAAAGTGGAAATCAGGAAACACAGAGATAATAAGCTTCTGGCTACATTGATGCCTAATGAACAGGCCGCCGTAAATAAGGTAAATATGGTGACAACAGTTGCCGGATGTGATGCTTCTACAGAAAGCATATGGTATCATAATGTATTAAAAATAAACAATATATATACAGGTGAAATGATAAAAAGATTGGAACGCTGGTATGGTGTTAATATAACTGTACAAAATATGCCAGTATCGAAAAAATACGGACTTACGATAAAAGATGAATCTTTGCGCGAAATGCTGGAGCTGATAAATATAGTAACACCTATATCGTATAGGATAGAAGGAGAGGAGGTGATAATAAAATATAAATAAACAAAAAAGAAAGTATGAAGAACTGCCAATCCTTCATACTCTCAAGGCATATACTTCCATCTCTGATGTAGGAAAAGGATGATATATGTGATTGGCAAAGTTAGGAATATTTATTAATACTTAAATCTATACATATGCTAAAAAGAGTCAAGCTTTTAATTGGTATCCTTCCTTTTTGCTTGATGATAAGTGTCACTGCCATGGCACAATCATTACAAAAAATAGATGTCACGCTGAAAAATCAAACTATAAAAGAATTAATAACCACAATAGAAAAGAAAACCGATTATACGTTCCTGTACAGCAATATAAATGTAGATGCTCCTATCGATATTGATGTAAAAGGGAAAAGTATTCAAGAGGTACTAAACACCGTATTTAAACCATACAATATTTCATATGAAATAAAAAATAAAAGAATAATACTAAAGAAAGGTGCAAATGGAACTACAGATGAAACAACAGATAAGATTACCGTCAAAGGGATAATTTTAGATACCAGAGACGAGCCTCTTATTGGTGCTACAATTGCAATAAAATCTCTGCCGGCAGGAGCTGTATCCGACATCAATGGCAGGTTTAGTTTAGAGGTACCCAGAAATAGTATAATTAGCATTTCCTATCTGGGTTTCATAAGTCAGAAAATCAAAATAACTGATGCCAGAGAATTGAGAATAGTGTTGCAAGAAAATGCTAAGCAACTAGAAGACGTTGTAGTTGTGGGCTATGGTGTACAGAAGAAGGTAAATCTTACCGGTGCTGTTGAAGCTGTGGGGACTGAAGTATTCGAAGGTCGTTCATTTCCCAACACTACGCAGGCATTACAAGGTGCCGTCTCTAACCTGAATATTAGTCTGGCAGACGGTAAACCACAACGTACTGCTTCATTCAATGTACGCGGTACCACTTCAATAGGACAGGGTGGCAGCGCTCTGGTTTTGATAGACGGAGTGGAAGGTGACCCTTCATTACTGAATCCCAATGACATCGAGAGCGTTAGCGTATTGAAAGATGCAGCTTCGGCCGCTATTTACGGTGCCAGAGGAGCTTTTGGCGTAGTGTTGATTACGACCAAATCTCCACAAAAAGGTCAGGTAACCGTTAATTATACAGGAAATTTTTCGTTCCGGTCAATAGCGCAAAAACCTGAGTATGTAACCGATGGCGTAACCTATCTGGAACATTACAGAGAAGCATGGTGGAATCAGAACGGCACAGTACCGGTAAACCTGAATGGATTTCAAAATTACAGTGACGCATGGTTGGACAGGATGCGGGCATGGAAGGCATCGGGAGCAGAACCCAAAACAGAGATCCTGCCAAATGGGGATTATGAACATTATTACAATATGGATCATTTTGGCCTTCTTTTCAAAAATAGCTCGTTTGCACAAGATCACAACCTGAATATTTCAGGAGGTAACGAAAAGAGCGACTTCTATATTTCAGGACGTTTCTATGATTTCAATGGTATGTACAATTATGACCCCGATGTCTTCAGTGCATACAACCTTAGAGCTAAAGGATCCCTTTTAGCAACCAAATGGTTACGGGTTTCCAATAGCATGGAATATTCCCGGGACTCTTATCACCAACCTCTCTTTGGAGCGGCAGCAGGCTTTATCAGTCCTCAGCGTTGTATCGAAGTAACTGGTTTTCCTACGATGCCGATATATAACC
>JAITVH010000086.1 GCA_031285905.1 Prevotella sp. | reverse complement strand
GAAAAAGAAAAGAGAGCCAACAAATCCAATTATATTTTTCATAGCATGTATATTTTGAGTATTTATACTAAAACATTTATAATATATTGATGCAAAATCGAGGGAATAAGTTGCAGGCGATATTGAATAAGGATAAATAAAAAAGCAGGAAAGATTAATTTCCCGCTTTTTCAACTATATTGATATTATCTTTTTAAGCCTCTTTCTCTTCGCTTATTTCTTCTTTATTATCTTCTTCTTTTTCAAAGAATTTGCGGAATTCATCCAGAGATATTACTTTTTCGTCAATACCCATTTTAGATTTCAATGCATCGATAATTTTATTTTCCATTGCGCGGTCAAGCAGGCTGCGTGCATTCTCTTTATTCTTGAGCATATCATTGGCATAATTCTCAATCATTTCATCAGGAAGGTTCATCATTCCGTATTGAGCAAACTGAGCCCTTGCTGCTTGCATGGCAATGATTTTCATATCTTCATTTTCTATCTGAAGATCAAAATCCTTTGCTATCTGTTCTTTGATAAGATGGAATTTCAGGTCAGCAATGATCTTAGGATAATCCTCATCTACAGATTCTGCTGTTTTTTCCTCGCCTGTAGCAAGCAACCATCTCTTTAGGAAAGCATCAGGGAATTGTAAATCGCCGGCTTTCTTTTCTAATACTTCTTTAGCGTCCAGTAAAAATTTATAATCGCTATCAGGTGCAAACTGGTCTTCAATTGTTTCTTTTACTCTGGCTATAAATTCGGCTTCGTCTTTCACTGCGCCTTCTCCTAAAACTTTATCAAACAGTTCCTGGTCAAGATCTGCTTCTTTGTAGCGGGTTACTTCTGTTATCTGGAAATTAAATTCGGCAGCGATGGATTCAACCTCATCCTTGTTTATATGTAAAAGTGAAGCTATTTCTGCCTCATTTCCTTCGTATGCTTTACCCGGATTGAATACAACCGTATCCCCAACTTTGGCTCCTACGAACTTAGCTTGTTCTTCCGCATCTTTGATGTATGATGCCATTACAAGCCCGTTATCGACAGAAATACCGTTTTCTTTTACTTTACCATCTTCAAGCTCAGAGATAACACCTTTGATCATGTCGGTCTCTTTTGCACCTTCTTCTATTTTGTCATATTTGCCATAATTGGCTTTATAAGATGCAATTTGTTTATCAACCAGTTCTTGATCAATATCTATCTTATAGTATTTGATTTTATCTCTCTTTGTCAAAGAAAGTTTTATGTCTGGAGCAAATCCTAAATCGAAAAAGAAATCATAATCTCCTTCTGTTGAAAAGTCAATAGATTGTTGTTTTTCCTGATTAGGAAGAGGTTCACCCAGAATATTTAATTTGTTTTCCTGTATATAATTGTATAGAGATTGGGATACAAGCTTATTTATCTCTTCTACCATAATTGACTTTCCATACATTTTTTTCACCATCCCTACAGGAACAGTACCCGGACGAAATCCCGGAACATTTGCTTTCTTGCGGAAAGTTTTTAGTGAGTCGTTAACCTTTTCCTGATAATCTGCCTTTTCAACACTTATTTGTAAAATAGCATTTACGCTATCTACGTTTGTCAGAGATACATTCATCTTAACTGATTTATATTATTATTCTAGTTTATTTTCTCATAACCAATGAGAAAGCATACAAAAGTACCTTCCCATTTTGGTGGTGCAAAAATAGTCTTATTATTGTAATAATCAAAGAGAAATCAAACGAAAAAAGAAACAGGAGGTTTAAATTTTTCTTATTGGAAAATCAGTATACTTTGGTAGACTGAGTGAAGCTGATATATTATATTCAAAAATCTTTTATATCAGTTTATTGAGTGCCATATATTTCCATAAAGGCACAGCATGCATCGATTGTTTGATTTGATCGTTCAGAAGTAATTCCCTTATTTCGTCAACAGATAACAGATGCACAGAAAGATCTTCGGACGGTTCCAAATGTTGTTCCGAAACTTTTTCTACTCCTATTGCCAAATAACAATGAGTAATATTGGTATGGGTAGACGGATTGGCTGATGTTTCAGTCAGCAATTGCCATTCGCCGTTACCATAGCCGGTTTCTTCCAACAATTCCCTTTGAGCAGAAACGACCGGGGCTTCTCCCTTTTCGCATACACCTGCCGGTAGTTCCATATATGTTTCACCTATACCATGACGGTATTGGCGTACCATTACAAACTTATTGTCTTTGGTAATGGCAATAACGTTCACCCAGTCAGGATATTCATATATATAATATTCGGGAATTATATTACCGGTCGGTAATAATATACGTTCTTTACGGACTGTAAACCAAGGTTCTTTTGCAAGGTATTGACTATCAATAACCTGCCATTTTCTGTTATTATCCATCTGTTTTATATAAGATAAATTTTGAGTAAGCCTGTATACTGGATTTTCCGGCAGTAGAGGTTGCAATTGGGCAACTGTACCTGCTTCTGCGGATTTCACTGCACTTTCTCAAATGATCCGGTTACAAAATTACATTTTTTTCTGGTAAACTCCCTATCTATGGAAAGAATAAATAAAGCCCAGTTCAACCAAAAATATGTCTTTCAATCGAATAGTATGCTATTGATGTAAGGATGTAATTATCTCTTTTACAGGAATTTAAAGGCTATGTAAGCAATGCCTGAAAATAGCATTGTTATGGCTAAAACCCAACGCTTTCGCTCACTAAAAAAAAGACTAAACTATTTTACTAAAACAAACAATATTATCAATTTGTTATATACATTTACCTCCCAAATTATCATAATATAATATGAACAGTGTAATAGTCCTTTTAGATGATCTAAATGACTGGAAGCCATACTATAAAACTAATAGTATATTGACGGTTTCCGATTATCTTAAACACAAACCGGCAGGAAAAGAAACTCGCCTTGTTATCAATCTCAGCAACAGTTACAGTTACAACTCGGAAGGTTATTACTGTTCCCTGCTGGCTCAGGCGAAGGGGCAGAAAGTAATTCCGGGTGTAGAAATTATCAATAAGCTTGAAACCGGTACAGGAATACGTATGGATAGCTACCTGCATAAGATATGCTACCAATGGATTCAGAAGAATAATATAACGGACGATATTTGGTATCTGAATATATATTTTGGTATTTGTCAGGAAAAAGGGCTGGAGAAAATAGCCCGCTTCATTTTCGATAATTATCCGTGTCCTATATTGCGGGTAGGGTTAAACACCAGACCCAAAAACCAGATAGAATCTATCCAGTCCATTCCTTTGAACCAGTTGAGCGGCGACGAACAGGATTACTTTGCTGGAGCTCTTGACAACTTCAGTCAAAAAGTATGGCGCAACCCGCGATCGGCCAAATCATCGCGTTATAACCTGGCAATACTTTACGATCCTAACGAGAAGTTTCCGCCGAGTGACAAGAAAGCACTTGATAAATTTATGGAAATCTCTAAAAGGATGAATATTTATTCCGAGCTTATCACGGAAGAGGATGTGACGCGCCTGATGGAATTCGATGCATTGTTTATCCGCACCACGACGTCGCTTAACCACTACACGTTCCATTTTTCACAACGCGCAACGCAAAACGATATAGTTGTTATTGACGATCCCACTTCCATTATACGTTGTACAAACAAAGTTTATTTGAATGAACTCCTGGAGAAAGAGCATATACCGGCACCGGCCTCTATGCTGATCTTCCGGTCAAATGACAACTCATTTGAGGATATAAGTGCCTGTCTGGGAAGTCCTTTTATCCTGAAAATACCGGACGGATCGTTTTCTCACGGAATGAAAAAAATATCCAATGAACAGGAACTGCAAAAAGCTTTTGGTGTGTTGTTTGAAAAATCTGCCATACTGCTTGCCCAGGAATTTTTACCCACAGAATTTGACTGGCGGATAGGAATACTCGATGGCGAACCTCTTTATGCATGCAAATATTATATGGCTAAAGGTCATTGGCAGATATATTATCATGCCGATAATGGAAAAAGCAGGGCGGGATTGGTCGATACGATACCCTTATATGAGGTTCCGGCACAAGTTCTCAAGACTGCCGTCAAAGCCACTTCTGTTATAGGAAAAGGTCTGTATGGCGTCGATCTGAAAGTTATAAATGGTAAGGCTGTGGTGATCGAGATAAACGACAATCCGAGTATCGATCACGAGATAGAAGACGCCATTCTCGGCGACGAACTATATTATCGGATCATAAATTATTTTATCCGCTCTCTCGAAAAAAAGCATCATTATTAAGATGAAGGAAGAACATGTCGTAAGGAGAGCATGTAAAGAAGATATCGGAGATATTATCAACATCGAGGATAAAAGCTTTAATAGCGACGGATTTTCGCGTTCTCAATTCATTTACCTCGTCACCCGGTCTAAAGGTGTGTTTTATGTTGCCGTTACCGATAGTAAGGTAACAGGGTATATTTGCCTTTTATTACATAGCAAACGTAAGAATATCCGTATCTACAGTATAGCTATCCTCCCCGAATACAGAGGCAGAGGTATTGCCGGCATGTTAATCTCAAAAGCAAAGGAATTCGCCCGCAATGAAAAAAAGAGCGGTGTCTCGCTCGAAGTACGTACCGATAATATGCTTGCTATACAACTATATGAAAAGAACGGTTTCCGTACATTATTTACAAAAAAGCAATATTATCACGATCTCACAGACGCTTTTTTTATGCACTTTCTTTTCGATTAAATAAATAGGATGTTATTTGATCCTGATTTTATTTTACATTTTATTCTTCGGTTATTATCCGGTTAAAAGCTTCAATACTCCGCATTCCACCATCTGTTTTCACAAGGAGCGGACGGAACAGTGGATGAAGACAAACAAGTAAAGACCACTCGCGGAAGTATTGAACCTTTTATTCGGGATGGACATGTTAATGCGAATTAATTCCGTTTAACTCGGCTTGGTAGATAGCCCATGCCAAGATATTGGCGACCAACTTAGCGTTTTGCGCGTATTCCTGTTTCGTACCGGTACCGGAAGAAAGACCATAAATTCGTGCGCTTGGGGTATAATTAGGGACTCCTGTCGTTGTTACAGGATACCAGTTATTATTAGTTGCACTTCCGTTACCTGCTGCTGCATAACCGCCATCTCCGCACCATATCAGATTGTACGTCTTATGTTTAAACATCAGATAATTATTAGCACTTCCCAGTTGGACAGTACCGTTACTTCCATAGTTGAGAGACGAAATAGACCACTCTAAATCTTCGGTTGGCAAATATGTGAATACATCTTCATAACCGTTGTCATTGCCACAATAGAGTCCCCGTATATCACCAAAAGGCCCGTTAAAGATTTCATTATCTATATTAGGCATTTTTTGTAACCATGCATATCCTGCTGGAATATAGTTATCTGTTGCATCTATTGCCGGATTATTAAATACAGACTTTATAAAATTAAAATTTCCTATTTGTTCTTTTAAATGTTCGTTAAACATAATAATGACACCTCCGTTGCGTAAATAAGTGAGTAGCAAATTTTGCAAATCGCTATTAGAGGAAAGATCGGCATTATAAGATATAAAAATAATATCGACCGGTTTTTCCGAGGAAGGAGCAACATAAGTGGATATTGAGGAATGTGCAATAATACCATTAATAATACCGGGTGTAGCGAAAAGCGGAGTTTCCGTCCTAAAAATACTCGCTTCTAATATACCGAAGTTTGTCGCATTTTTAAACATATTACCGATACCTGTGGTAGCTCCTATCGAGTGATCACTATCTCCTAATGATAAAATTCTCTTTTGAGGGATTGTCATGCGTATTTTTGAACTACACGATGTAGATTGTCCGCCTTTCGAATTAGATGTAAAAGTCATGGTTTTGGTTACAACAGATGATGGTGTCCCCGATCCGTATAAAACAATAGGTTGTAATCCCAGAGTAGTGAATGTACCTTGCCCTACAAAAGAAATACCGTCTACAACATCTGAGGTAACATTCCAGCTTCCAAGCTCGGATACATTTACCTGAAGCGTTACTTTGTGGTTTGAGTCTAAAGGTCGACCGACCCAATATACTCCGTTTACTACTGTATTTCTGCAATCTAGCAGATAATTACCTGCATCTGAAAGGACTAAAACCGCTATTTTGTCGCAATCAACAGCTTCTCCGTTATTAGTAAACGACAGTATATCTTTTTGTGCCACTTGTGGAGTCCCTTGCCCTTGTGCATAAATAGTATATTCTCCTGTGGCAAGAAAGGTACCGGAGGCTGTAAAAAAATATCCATTTCCGCTAGTAGCAGTGATCTCGTAGGCTCCGGGAACGGATACTGTAACTTTCATTTTAAGAGTATTTGAAATCGTCAATTCCTTATTTACAATATAGGATCCTAATGCCTGCACATCATCTGTTACACAGTTGAATGTAAAATCCGCATTCCCCATTGATTTGGCTAAAGCCACCCATTTCTCTCCATCCCATACATTGATGCCGACCTCCAATTGTTCGCTCTTTACTTCAGTAAGGTTATATACGGTGAGTCCCGTATGCACTTTATCCAGAGCGGGCTTGTTCGTATTATAGTCTGCATTAGGCCCAGAAGACGCATTATTGGGGTCGGCTAGAAACATCGGGTAAAGTTCTTTCTTTTTCGATAATGTTACCCGTGGCAATGCC
Organism: Prevotella sp.; assembly: GCA_031285905.1. GTDB lineage: Bacteria > Bacteroidota > Bacteroidia > Bacteroidales > Dysgonomonadaceae > Dysgonomonas. Next base: position 6,366 of record JAITVH010000086.1, on the reverse strand, counting down.
ATTCCTCTGTATGCATTACGACTGCTGTCGGTAATGCCTCCGATCTCTTTCATTTGCAATAGGGAACCCGCTGCGGGCTCTTCTCCTATGCCAATTGTTACTTGTGCGTGTGTTAATATTGCGAATGGCAATATCAAAGCTAGCAATAACGCTTTCAAAGTTTGTGTTTTCTTAAGTTTCATGTAGCTTTTCTTTTTAATGTGAGTATTCAATATTATATCGCTCAATACCAACTGTTTTTTACATCCATTTTTCAGCAAAGAAATCACTCTGAATATTAGTAACCTGTCAGAAGTAAGTATGTCACTCAAGAGATGTATATAAAATAATTTAAGTATGTCTTCCTATATGATTAATCAGTAACAAAACAGCAGTCAGCGAAGTAGTGAAACGAAAACGTAAACCGTTAGAAATGAAGCGAAATGACTAAATTTGCTATTTTACAAAACAGCGTAATATTGAGAAATATTGCAGATATTCAGTTACCAAACAGTTAGCCGGGTTGTTACCGGAACGTTTTCAGGTAACACGCTGTGAGAAGATGAAGTTTAATCTGCTTCTTATGTATTGATTCACATTGTTTTGCATAACAAAGAACGCTTGTATAACCGGTAACTTTGCCTTCGGCAAAGCCCACAAATTTATAAGCGTTATGAAACAGGAAAAATTCAAGGTTCTGCTTTACCTTAAAAAAAGCAGTTTGGACAAATCGGGCAAAGCCCCGATTATGGGAAGGGTAACAGTCGGGCGGTCAATGGCACAATTCAGTTGTAAACTCTCCTGCACCCTTTCCCTTTGGAATCCGCGAGAGAGCCGTTTAGACGGCAAGAGCCGTGAAGCTGTAGAAACCAATGCGAAAATCGAAAAACTGTTATTGGCAGTGCATTCGGCGTATGACAGCCTTATGGAACGTAAAAAGCCTTTTGATGCAGTTTCGGTCAAGGAACTGTTTCAAGGTAGTATGGATACCCAAATGACCCTGCTGGCTCTTCTCGACAGGGAAATTGAGGGAATAAAAGCCCGCATCGGCATCGACCGTGCGCAGGGTACAATCAGCACTTGGCTGTACACCCGCCGCTCGCTCGGCACATTCGTTAAAAAGAAATTCAACACCAAAGATGTAGCCTTCGGGCAACTGAATGAACAGTTTATCCGTGAATATCAGGATTTCGTACTGGGCGAACAGGGCTATGCGATGGATACCCTACGCCACTATTTGGCTATCCTGAAAAGAATCTGCAAGATGGCGTTCAAGGAGGGTATTTCCGAAAAGTTCTATTTTGCCCATTACAAACTGCCCAAGCAGAAAGAATCCACCCCCAAAACATTAAGCCGTGAAGACTTTGAGAAACTGCGTGATTTGGAAATTCCCGAAAAACGAAAATCCCATATCCTGACCAGAGACCTGTTCCTGTTTGCCTGTTATGCAGGTACGGCTTACGCCGATGTAGTCAGTATCACAAGAGAAAATCTTTTTACGGACGATGACGGTAACCTGTGGCTGAAATACCGGAGGAAGAAAACGGAATATTTGGGACGTGTCAAGTTATTGCCCGAAGCTATCGCTTTAATTGAAAAATACAGGGATGAGAGTCGAAGTACTTTATTCCCGATGCAATTTTACGCTACCCTGCGTGCCAACATGAAAGCCTTACGAATTATGGCTAATATCTCGCAAGACCTTGTCTATCATGCCGGGCGGCATTCGTTTGCCAGCCTTGTCACGCTCGAAGAAGGCGTACCGATAGAAACCATCAGCCGGATGCTCGGACACAGTAATGTTCAAACGACCCAAATCTATGCACGTGTTACTCCCAAGAAGCTGTTCGAGGATATGGACAGGTTCATAGAAGCTACTCAAGATTTAGTATTAATTCTCTAATTCCATTTGTTATTAAATAACTGAATTTAAGTGTCTAAATTTATATATTATGCGTTCAACATTCAAATTATTATTCTATATCAACCGGTCTAAGGTAAAGTCCGATGGAACGACAGCCGTTCTATGCCGGATTTCTATTGACGGAAAACAGGCAGTTCTTACAACCGGTATCTATTGCAAACCCGAAGACTGGAACACGAAAAAAGGCATTATCAGAATAGAAAGAGAAAACAACAATCTTTCCGCTTTTCGTAAACGTTTGGAACAAACCTACGAACATATCCTCAAAGAGCAGGGAGTTATCAGCAGCGAACTGTTGAAAAACACGATAGTCGGGGTAAACTCCGTTCCGGACTTGCTGTTACAGGCGGGCGAAGTGGAGCGGGAACGCCTGCGCATCCGTTCTTTGGAGATAAACTCCACCTCGACATACAGACAGTCAAAAACTACTCAAGCCAACCTGCGGGACTTTATCCACAGCAGGGGACTGGAGGATATACACTTCAGGGATATAACGGGAGAATTTGGCGAATCATTCAAACTTTTCCTGAAAAAGGATTTAGGGTATAAACCGACCCATGTAAACCATTGCCTTTGCTGGCTCAACAGGCTTATTTACATTGCAGTCGACCAGGAAGTGATAAGAGCCAACCCGCTGGAGGATGTCGCTTACGAAAAGAAAGACCCGCCGAAATTAAGGTATACAGGCAGAAATGATTTAAAACGGATTATGGAAACCCCGATGCACGAACCGATGCTGGAACTGGCACGGCGGATGTTTATTTTCTCCTCGTTTACAGCACTTGCCTACGTGGACGTGTACAGGCTATATCCACACCATATCGGAAAAACATCAGAAGGCAGGCTCTACATACGCAAGCGAAGAGCTAAGACTAACGTGGAAGCATTCATTCCCCTGCACCCGGTAGCCGAACAGATACTGATGCTTTACAATACCACCGATGACAGCAAGCCTGTTTTCCCCTCACCAAATCGTGGTGTACTTTGGCATCAGGTAAATCAAATAGCTGTTGCCGCAGGACTTAACGAAAATATTTCCTATCATCAAAGCAGACATTCCTGCGGCACCCTGTTGCTCTCGGCAGGTATTGCCATAGAGAGCATTGCCAAGATAATGGGACACGCAAATATCTCTACTACACAGGGATATGCGAAAGTAACGGATACAAAAATATCGGAAGACATGGATAGACTTATGGAACGCAGGAAGATAAGGTATTCAGATTCGGAAACAGTAAACGGGAAAGGAGTATCTCGATGAAACAAGAAAGAAATACAGTAACGATTAGCGATAGCGGAGTGGTATCCGTTCCCGATAGAGTAAGAATGACCATCAGCGAGATAGCGGATTTGTTCGACATATATTACCAAACGGCGAAAAGGCATATCCGTGCCATTGAGAAATCAGGTGTTGCAGGTGGGGACAATTCGATGTCCTGTACGGTTGAGGGAATGACAATCTATCCCGACTACTACGGTTTGGAAATGATTATTGTCGTAGCTTTTCGGGTTCAGAGCCACAATGCGAAAATCTTTAGAGAGTGGATAGTGAACAAAGTGATAGCAGTAGCCAATGCACCCGAAATGAAGATACTGATATGCAGGGAGTGGAATAATATTTCCCTGAATTGACCGCGAAAGAGGTCTTTCCACAAAATGTGCCTCAATAAAAATTCCCCCAACTTCGGATATTCCATAAGTTTGGGGAATTTTGTTTGTTGGCAGTTTGAATAACAGGCAAGTAGATTCTAATTGAAAAGTACGCCACTCTTTTGAGTGGTATCTACAAAAAAATCTTAGAAATTTCCATTTCACTCTGAACACAAGGGTCTATTCCAGGAATGAAATAGCAACACCAAGCTCTGGTTTTGCAGGAAATCTCCACACCTGCGCTTCGCTTCGGGTAGTATTTCCCGCAAAAGTGTTGCCGTATTCATTCTTTCCACAGGGAGGGTGTTTATCAGATTAAAAAGGAAAAAATATTCATGGCTGTGTGGGGAGTAGCTACCTGAAACTGTCCCTGTATCCCTCTTCCAACAGTTTTTCTACGTCCGAAGACTTGTACAGTATCTTTCCGCCCAACTTGATATAGGGAATCCGTCCCTCGTTACGGTAGTCTTGGAGGCTTCTTCTACTGATTTTTAATTTCTTCGCCAATTCGCTGTCTGTATAGAAACTATCACCGTCCAATGTCGGCTTCTTATTGGTTAACAGGCGTTCCATTATTTCGGGAATCCTGTTCAATGATGTGAAAAAGGATTTTACCCTTTCGTTCTCTCTGGTAATTAATTCATTGCTCATACATTTACTCCTTTCATTTTTGGATTTATATTTTACTTTAATTACGTCTGTTTCTCTAATTCTGCATATAGCCGCCCCAATCGCCGATTAGTAAGCCGTAAGAGGCTTGTTTTTCCGACAGGCGGTAGTGTTGCATTCCAACACCAATATAGCAGCCGTCTTCGTCCGAGTAGATTTCATAGCAGGAAAAAGTACCATGCCCGTATTCCCTGTCATAATAATAGGTGAGCAAATAGTAGTTTGAGTCATAGCCCTGAAAGATATAGACATCGGGATTGCCGTTCACACTCGCCCATCCTCCCAACCATGAGGTGGGGATACTCTCTGCCGTTCTCATATCTGCTTCCCTTTATATTTAGCCTGTTTGCGTTTTTCTTCCACCGCAGGCAGAATCTTTTGCACGTCTTCCGGCTTATAGTAGGTCTTGTGACTGATTTGGCTGTAAGCCAGCGTCCCGTTGTCCCGCAATGTTTGCAGGGTTCGGGGCGAGATGTTCAACAGGATGCACACATCCTGATTGTCCATCCATTGGGTACTTTCCCTGCCACCGTGTTGGCGACAGAGGTGTTCCATTCGCTTCTCTACATTTGCAACTGTCGAGAGCATTGCCTCGAATGTTTCAGATTCGATGTTGATAATTTCCATAAATACAAATATTTTAAGTTACTGTTATTTCTAATTCCCGTCAAAAGTAAAGTGTTCGGCTTCCTTATTCCAACAAACCGGATGCTTTGCATTTACTCTCTGTTTTTTGCAGCATCCTGTTTGCTTTTGCCGGTGATACATTCACCTTTTCGCCACAAAGTAAAACCGGAGAATCCGTATTGCAATGGACTGGTAACCAACTGTCCGCATGTTGCTTCGAGTTGCTTTGATGAGTGGAGACTGTATTCCGATTTTTACCTTTCTGCCACGAAGTAAAACAGAAAAATCTACTCCCCAATGGCTTTTTATTCAGGTGGCAGCATGTGGCACTCATTTGGTATGGGTTTGTCCAACCTGACTCATTTTTCTCTTTATGCAAAAATGAGACTGTATCTAAAATATATTCGGTTCGCTCACTTTTATCAAATTCGCAGATTTGTGAAGTTAGCGCCATTTGCATAGTCGCCTCTATTGAAAATTATAGCAGAATGCTCCATACAAACCGACTTTGTATTCTACACTGATTAATAGCCGTTTATTTGCAATCGACAATCGGTTTTCCGACTAATGGAAAGCCATATTATTCATTTTTAAAAGACAGTATGCTATGAACAGTGAGCAAACAAAAGAAAATCAGGGGAACAATCAAATTCCGAATGACTGGTCGCCAGCTTCGGCAAGAGTAAAAAGAAAATCGTCCGAGCCATTGAGTGAGGAGCAGGAAGCGGAATTTAGAAAGATGTTTGAAGAAGACTTGATGGGTGGGAACACTCTGAAACCCGATGTGCGTAATGACAATGAAAGCGGTATTGCCAGTGTTAATGTCAACGACACACCAAACAGTCTGCAAACCAAGTCCGCAGAATCAACAGATGACACACGTTCTACACAGTCTAAACGTATCAGTGGAAAACAGCGTAAGGAATCATTGGAGGAATACCGGCAAACATTCCTGACCGTTCCGAAACTGGAAGATCGCAAGCCTGTATTCATCAGTTGCGAGGTTCGGGACAGGATTGATGAGATTGTTCGCAAGCTGGGCGGTAGAGGTGGAAGTGTATCAGGCTTTATCGAAAACCTTGCCCGGCACCACCTCGACATATATGAAGAAGACATCGAGGCATGGCGGAAGTTGTAACATCCGCTTTCAAAATGGATAAGCCTTATTCGTTTTGGACTTATTCTCTCCAATGGGACACAAGTGTCCGGTTTTAGCGGAGCAAGGTAATCGCACGGGTAACCCGAAATTCACCTGTCGGCTCTTTCTCGTTACGCTTGTGCATACCTTGCCCTTGCAGGGGGCTCGGCTTCGCCCTTCATGCTCACGGTGGTCGCATTACAGGCAAAGCCGTTGGGCAACCCAGCCGCTGTACTCCCGATGGTCGCACGTTGGCAGAGTTGTCCAGCAAGCCTCTGTTATGGCTTGCACGGCTATCTGAATAGCCGAAAGAAGAATATCCCAATTTATAAAATGTAATTGTAAACGGTATTGCTACGGATAAGATGAAAGAAGATAA
>JAITVH010000036.1 GCA_031285905.1 Prevotella sp. | reverse complement strand
CAAGTGAAAGATTAAAAAATCCCTTTCAAACTCCCTCTCTTCAGAGGCAAAGCGGGTGCAAAAGTAAAAACTATATCAACATAAAACAAATTATTAGAAAGGTTTTTTCAAAGTTTTTTGAGAAACAGAACTAAGGAGCATGAAAACAAGAGATTATACGAAAAAGAAAGAGAATTTTTTTTATTCCCATTTCCTTAAATATCCTTTCTCCTTCTCTTTGTCCAAGATTAGCTTAAGTTCTGATATTTTTTCAGGATACTTCTTTGCCAGATTATTTTTTTCACCTATATCTTCCTTTAGATAATAAAGTTGCTCTTCTTTAGAATTCCCCGATTCAGTCTTAGTGAGCGAATAAAATGCACTTCCATTGTTAGGCGTAATATATTTCCATTCCCCATTCGATATCGACAATGAGCTAGACGATTCTATAATATAGTCGCGCCCTTTCTGATCTGCACCTAGTATCGTCGACAATTGATTTTGACTATCTATAGCTACTGCCTGATCTACATCCTCTCCAATCAGTGCTGCCATAGATGCAAAAAGATCAATGTGTGAAACTAATGCTCCCGAAACATCAGGCTTTATATGTTTAGCCCAAGATACAATAAAGGGTACGCGGGTACCCGCCTCAAAATTACTATACTTCCCGCCACGGAGATCTCCCCAAGGACGATGATCGCCTAGTAATTCCACTGCCTGATCCTGATAACCGTCATCTACAACAGGGCCGTTATCACTGGTCAATATGATTAAGGTATTCTCCATTAAGCCTTTCTTTTCCAATATTTTCACAATTTCGCCTACAGTCCAGTCAAACTGAAGAATAGCATCTCCCCGATACCCCATACCACTCTTGCCAACAAAGCGTGGATGCGGATAACGCGGAACATGAATATCATTGGTTCCTACATAAAGGAAGAATGGGATATCTGTATGATTTTCAATAAACTCAACTGCTTTTATTGTAATCGAATCGGCAATATTCTCATCTTCCCAGAGGGCGTCTCCTCCACCTTTCATATAGCCAATACGGGAAATACCATTTACTATAGCCTGATCATGCCCATGATTAAGAGATGGCTTTAATTTGGTCAGTAATTCCGGATGATCTCTTCCTAAAGGCTCGTCAGGAAAGGGATCTTCATAGCTAACATAAATAGGTGCAGCAGAATCATAGTTTGCCACTCTTTGGTTTTCGACCCATACGCATGGGACACGGTCGCCTGTGGCAGCCATCAGATAGGAGTAATCGAACCCTATATCCTGTGCCCCAGGGGTAATCAGTCCATTCCAATTCTGCGTTCCGGTCTCATCTCCCATTCCTAAATGCCACTTGCCTATTGCCCCGGTAGCATATCCTGCATTCTTGAATATATCGGCGACGGTCGTCTGTTCCGGACGAATTATCATGCCTGCATTTCCAGCAGCAATACCTGTATCGTTTCGTCGCCAGTTATAATGACCAGTGAAAAGAGAATAACGGGAAGGAGTACTGGTCGCAGCAACAGCATGGGCATCTGTAAAACGGAGACCACCTGCTGCCAACTTATCTACATTGGGCGTATGAATGGTTTTTTCTCCATAACAACTTAAATCGCCATACCCTATATCATCGGCAACAATAAATATGACATTAGGCTTTTGAGGCAGTATCGTTTCAACATTCTTGTTTTGCAATCCTCCGCAAGAGGTCAGTAGAGTCCCCCCTATCCCACATCCTAATGTCAATGCCTTTTTCATCTTATATCATTGAAAATATTACTTATAAGTCAATTTAAAATGTGAGAACTCTGCCGGTTGAGACGATTTTCCAATATGGATCAATCCCGGACGGGCTACTCTATCCCAACGAACAAGGAAGCTAGACTCTATTGATTTCTCTATTATTTTAATCCATTCTTTCCCGTCATCACTACGATAAAAAGTCAATATATGTCCTTTTTCTACCTGAATCTTTAAATGAGAGGAAGGGGTTTTCGGAGGAATAGAGGCGATCTCCCAGCCATCTTCATTTTTCCCATCTCTTACTACTCCCAATTCTATACTATTATTAATAACTCCAAGGGTAATATAATTCTTATCATCTCCATACATCGTAAGACCTTTCAGGCTTTGATTGTTATTCGAGACTGAAACCTCATAAGTATAATCAGGAGCCTGTGAGCGAAGACATAAAGCCGTCCCGTTGTATTGATCGGTTCCAGTCTTAGGTTTTCCACTCAATATGAGCTTACCATCTCCTACTTTAATATCAGCATCCGCATATGGGTAATTCCATATCCAATCGAGTTTCAATTCCGGTTCATTAAAATTATCTTCAAAATCAGTAACTCCTTTCTGAACTGTTCCACTAAATGGCATTGGCTGTTCTATCTTAGTAATGTTCCCGGTTTTGAATTGAACCCAATTATCATCTGCAACATACATTTCCTGTAAAATAGGCTGACGACCGGCATAGAAGCCCTCCCCTTTTAAATAACCATGACACATGAAGAACATTCTCCCATCGGGAGTTTCTACTGCCGTACCATGACCACTGGACAGAAAGTCCCCTTCTCCTCCATGCAGGATCGGATTGCCATTAAATTTCTCATAAGGGCCTCTGAACTTTTTCGATCTCGCCACATATACATCATAATTACTATGCGGCCCACAGCACCCATGAGCCGCATATACTATATAGTAATAATCTCCATTTTTGAAATGATACTGTCCTTCCATTCCAATATTCTCATCATCCTTTAAGAGGGAAAATACATTACCTTCTAATGACAATCCGTCTTTAGATAATTTGCTAGCCACCAATTCTATAGGACGACTATCAAGGCCATACGCTTTCCATGAAATATACAACTGCCCATTATCATCGTATATAAATGCATCGATCGCTTCGGTTCCATATTCTATCAGCAGTCCATGATCGGTAAACTCATCAGTAGGGCTATCAGCTGTAGCCACTCCTATATATGATATTCCATCGGATGCTCTACGGGCTGTATAATAACAATATACTTTACCATTAGAATGATGATAAAGCTCAGGAGCCCAAAAAGAGTTGGAAGTCCATTCCGGTTTTTTATTAAAAACATACCCTGTCTGTGTCCAGTTAATAAGGTCTTTTGATGTATACATCGGGTAATGAGGAGCCCATTCGGAAGAAGTACCTGTGGCATAATAAGTATCATCTATCCTTATAATAGAAGGATCCGGCATATCTCCCTTTATAACAGGATTTTTAAAAGTGTTTTGCTGCCCGATAATACTTGAGACAAACAAAAGATTGATGATAGAGGTTAAAATAAATTTATACATATTATTATTGTTTGGTTTTTGATGGATCATAAACAGCCACTGCGACACGTGAATCGGCACAACCATAGTAAAGATACCATTTCTTGTTATGGAATACAAGCCCTTCTATAAATACCGTTCCGGCAGGGTATTGTCCACTCTTCTCAAAATCACTCTCTGGCACATAAAATGGTTTATCTAATCTGTCGATTACTTTAGTCGGATCTTTTAAATCAAACAGAACCTGTCCCGCACAATAAGAGTTCGCTGTATAAAGTGTATCACTATTTGCCCCTGACTTATTCTTCCCATTATACAAAAGCAATATGCCCTTATCCGTCATAATAGCAGGAGGGCCGCATTCGGTAAGGTCACTGTCAAATTTACTGTTACGTGGTTTTATCAACTTCAAAAAATCTCCTTTTTCGTCCAACATCGGCGTCCAATTGATCAAATCGTCGGATGTAGCAGGATTTACAAATCTTTCGCCCCAATACATCCAGTATTTTCCATCTATCTTGGCAATTACCTGTTTCCCATCCACCAATTTGGTTATAATAGATGCCGATTTACAGAATTCATTGAAGAAACGTCCATCATAAGCCTTTGCAAATGCCGGCCCATGTTTTTCCCATGTTTGCAAATCTTTTGAGGTAGCAACAGCAAGGCGTGCTTTATCCCTGTTCCATTGGGTGTACATCATTACATAGGTACCATCCTCGGTCATAGCTATACGCGGATCTTCGCAACCTCCCGGCCATTCCAGTTCTTTCTGGCTGTCGTTATCAGGATAAAATACAGGTACAGTTTTCCGCTGAAAATTCAGCCCATCATCAGACCAGGCGTAGCCCAAACGAGAGGTTCGCTTACCGATACCTTCTCCTGATTTATCTTCTGCGCGGTACATAACTACAATTTTCCCTTCATAAATGGTGGCAGCAGGATTAAATGTATCGTTTGATTCCCAATCCACCGAATCTTTCAAAATAGGGCAAAAGAAACGTGTGTCTTCCCTTGGTGAAATGACAGGATTTACGCCTTCGGGACGTTGAAAGTCCGTCCATGCCCAATCTGGAAAATCAGACTTGAATTCTTCCTGTTGCTTCTTTTCACTACAAGAAATGAAAAAGACAACAGAAGACAGTACTGCCAGCTTAAAGATATTTTTTTTCATAATGCATTGATATATATAATACTATTTAAAATCTATGGTAGATTAATCGAATATTAAAGGTTCACTATCACTGGGAGTAACAAATATCGTAATTTTTTTAGATAATGAAAATGGTGCCGCATCTTTAGTAATGCCTCTGTTCTTGTTCGGTTGATCACCCATCACATATTTGATAGTTCCTCCATTTATAATATCCTTATATGTGATATAGTTTTTATTCAATTGCTTTTCATTAAGTGAAACTGATTGGACATAGATATTATCCTTACTGTTATTATCAGCTTCGATAATAAACTTCTTCCCGTCTTCCATTGTGATAGTCGTTTTTTTGAATAACGGACTTCCAAGCACATACTCATCAGTTCCGGGACATACGCCATAGATACCCAATGCACTAAGTACATACCACGAAGCCATACCACCCTGATCCTCATCGCCGGGATAACCCTTTTCTGTAGAATTGTAAAGCCTTTCCATTATCTGGCGCGCCCAATATTGTGTCTTCCAAGGTTGTCCGGCATAAGAATACATATAAATCATATGCTGAATAGGTTGATTACCTTGTGCATACTGCCCCATATTGGCAAGTTCCATTTCTTTCATTTCATGAATAACACCACCGTAAGTTCCGGGTTTAACAACATTAGGAGCGGTAAATACAGAATCCATTTTTGTGGTCATTTTTTCATCACCCCCGAACAAATCGATCAGCCCCTGTACATCATGGAATACCGACCAAGTATAATGCCAGGCATTCCCCTCACAATACGGGCCTCCCCATACAAACGGATCGAAAGGTTCCTGCCATTTACCATACTTGTCCTTTCCTCTCATAAAGCCTACAGTAGGATCAAACACGTTGCGATAGTTATACATCTGTCTTTCAAAAACATCCATATAAAACCGGTTTCCTGTCATCCTTGCCAGTTCATAGCCACACCAGTCATCATAGGCATATTCCAAAGTCTGAGCAGTAGAACCTGATGATTCGGGATAAGGAACATAACCTAACTGGAAATATTCTTTCCAGAAAATACGGCCGTTGGCTCCTCCCCATGGGCCTTTGTTCATCGCTTCGTGTGCATAGGCCTTCAATGCCCGGTCGGGGTCGAATGTACGGATACCTTTTGCCCAAGCATCAGCAAGAAGTGATATAGCATGATTACCAATCATTCCTCCGGTTTCGCCCGGCTGCGACCAGGATGGAAGCCATCCGCACTGATCGTGTGCATCCAGCAAAGCATTCATATATTGCCCCTGCATGGTAGGATGAAGGATATTCGTCAGAGGGAACTGTGTACGGAAAGTATCCCAGAACCCGTTATCAGTATACATATAGCCGTCATAAATCTTCCCGTCATAGGGACTGTAATAATAAGGACCGCCATTTTCTTTGCGCTCGTAGAATTTACGGGAGAAAAGGTTGGCACGGAAAAGACATGAGTAAAATGTCCTGATTTGCTCGTCCGTTCCACCTTCAACTAAAACACGATTCAGCAATTCGTTCCAGATTTTTGCTCCACGCTCTTTAGTGACTTCCAGATTTTTATCTTTACCCAATTCTTTATCAAGAGTCACAAATGCCTGTTCCTGGCTGATGTATGACGAAGCAGCTTTTGCTTGCACCTTTGTCCCTTTCTTGAATTTGATATATGCTCCAGCTCCTTTACCTTCGCGGTGAGTTTCGCCGGAGAAGATTTCATCGTTTACATTCTCCCATGTCCCATAAGCTTCAAAAGGTTTATCGAATTGTACGACAAAGTAGCTTCTGAAATTTTCGGAATGGTTTACAAAACGTTGGTTATTAACCCACCCCGTGATCTGCCTTTTTAGCGGGTCAATTTTTATCTCACTCATATTAGTATATCCATCGAGGACAAGATAGGCATCCCCACCCTTAGGAAATGAAAAACGAAGATGTACCCCACGAGTGGTAGGAGCCATCTCGGTAGTGACACCATTATCGAAAGTCACCTTATAATAATGAGGCTTACCTATTTCATTCTCATGGCTGAATTTTGACGCTCTCTCATCCTGATTAACGACCAACTCCCCAACCATCGGCATAAAGGAATAAACAGCATAGTCGCTCACCCAGGGGCTACACTGATGAGCCTGCTGGAAGCCACGGATTTTGTCATCGGCATACATATATTTAAAGCCTTCCCCATTCCGGTTGGTCTGGGCGCCCCATGTATGCATGGCGTATGGCATGGCCGTAGTAGGATATGTATTGCCATAACTAAGCCCGAAATTAGAATCAGTTCCTTGCAACGTATTTACATACTGAACCAGATCTTTCAATTGCGCATGTGAATAACTGGTGAAAAACAGTATTGTAATTGCTGTTATTAATAATTGTTTTTTCATGTTATCTTTTAGTTACTTGCTTATATACCCCAAGATTCATTAGGTTGGTTTCCCATATATAGTTCGAGAGTGCCGCCATTCACGATCTCCGAAAAGTCGATATAACATTTATTGTATTCATTTCCATTAAGAACAGCTTTTTGTATATAGACATTTTCAGGACTGTTACCATGAGTGGTAATGGTAAACTTATCTCCTTTAAAGTACTTAGGATCGAGCTTAATCTCTATTTTATCAAACACAGGGCTGGTAATCTCCATCCTGGTATCGCCCGGACATACAGGATGAATTCCCATAGCAGCAAGAGCATACCATGCTGACATTTGCCCTACGTCTTCGTTGCCGACAATACCTTCCACTGAGTTTTTATAGGCTTTTTTGCAAATATGGCGAGTCCACTTTTGGGTAAGCCATGGAGCCTGCAGGCGATTGAATAAGAAAGGCACATGATGCACCGGTTCGTTGGCATGGTTGTAATATTGGTTCCACAACAGGTTATCAGGAGTCTGTTCAAAGAAATAAGTCAGATCTTCCAGCACTTTCTCCCTACCGCCCATCAATTCTATCATACCCGCCACATCATGCGGAACAAACCAGCCTTGTTGATATGGATTGGATTCTATACAACCGTACCATTCTTTTGTACGGGCATTTTCAGGCCACTCTTCCCATGAGCCATCAGCCTTGCGGGGACGAAACCAGTTTTTCTCTTTATCGAATATATTATGATAAGCTTGCCCTTTCTGAATAAAGGCTTCACTGTCTTCTGTTTTTCCCAATCCTTTTGCTATCTGTGAAATACACCAATCGAAATACCCATATTCCAACGTATGGGAAATACACAGCGAAGAAGGCGTGTATCCTAGCTCACCGTTTCCAAATTTGGCAGAAGTATTAAGGGCATACTGATATGCTTTATCTATATCATAATTACGGATTCCCTTCACATACGCATCAGCCAGTACGGATAAAGCCGGATTACCGATCATACAACCAGAATATGAGTTCAATAATTCCCAGCGTTCATAGTACTCCCGTCCGCTCTCATCAGCAAGGGTAATCAGTGAATTTAACTGATCGTCTACCAACTGCGGATGAATAATAGTCTGCAAAGGGAACTGGCTGCGAAATACATCCCAACCACTAAAAATAGTCCTTTTGGTGAATGTATCGGTTTTGTATATCCCGCCGTCACCGCCGGTATTACGCCCATCCACATCAGTATAGATGCGGGGATCAATCATGGTATGGTATAAGGCTGTATAAAATATGGTCTTCTCATCCTCAGAACCGCCTTCCACTTTCACTCGGCTAAGTTGCTGATCCCATAGTTCTTTTGCTTCTTTTTTTATTTGGTCAAAATCTTTATCTGCTATCTCGGCCTTGAAATTCTTTTCCGCACCTTCCATATCCACAAATGAGATACCTACCTTGAGCGTTACCTCCTCATCCGCTTTAGTCGGAAATTCGGTATAGAGGCCGAGATGCTTGCCTCCGAGTTCGGATTTCTCCTTGATGACTGGCGCTTCGGAAACACGTGTAAGATACGTCACACTGGTAACCTCATCCCTTTTACGTGTCCAATCGTCAGGTATATCGGCACTCCAGAAACCATAATCATTCATCGGCTTGCTAAACTCAGCGTAGAAATATACGGTATAATTAGCATTTCCGTCACCATTTCCCCAGCCTCCGCCATCAGGCGTGCATTTCATCCAGCCCTGAATGGTGCGGTCATCTTTTATTTTAATATACTGGGAAGTGGAAGTGCCTCCTACCCTGCGTGCCAAATCGATCTGAATACGGGATTGGTTATTCTCTGGAAATGTGAATTTCAATATACCGCTATGAGGTGCTGCACTTGTCTCTACTTTGATATTATAATCGATCAGTTCCACCGAATAATAACCTGCGGAAGCTTTTTCACTATCCTTATTATATACCGAACGGTATCCGCTGATGCTGCCGTCCTCTTTTCCGGCAATCTTTTTCAGATCTCCGGTAGTTGGCATAACCAGGAAGTTACCCAGATCGCCAAACCAGCCCACCCCACTCATCTGAGTGAATGCAAAGCCTTCGATGGTCTTGTGCTCATAACTGTATCCGGGACTATTATCCCCGCCTGTAATGGTGTTAGGACTTATCTGTACCATCCCATAGGGAGTGGTGGCTCCGGGGAAAGTCTTACCCAGTCCATGGTACACTCCGGCAGCACCTACACTGGTGCTGGCACCAATAAACGGATTGACATAATCGGCCGGAGACAATTCTTTTGTATTATTATCGCCTTTACAGCCGACGAATAACAAGTTGATACAGAGTAGATATACTATTCCAAAACGGTTTTTCATATTGTGTAATATATTAAGTTATTTATTGTTTTTCTATCCTGAATGTTCGGATGCCAAAACGCGGCATAGATATAGAGATACTGTTTTTATTCATTTTGAGGGTTGAAACAGCTTTTCCGTTTAATTCGACTTGATGTATTGCCTTTACCGGGAAATTGAAGGTTATTTTTTCCAGCGAATCACTTCCTTCGGCATTGAACAGCCGTACTAATAAATCATTTCCTTCGGCTTTTACTGCTGCAATTTCATATCCTGAATCATGGACATTGATAAACGATTTATCCTTTAAATCGATAGCTGACATAAAATAGGCTGACAGAGGCTCGTTCCACTTGTTGCTCTCTGCCGATATATTTGCTTTATCCCAATTACCAGTATGGGGAATAATGGCATACTTCATTTTCAGGGGACGGGTTATTTTATAATCAGGCCCCCATAATCCTTTCCCCGAATATTGGGCAGTAAGGCCTAACGGAAAATCTTGTCCATAGGAATAAGAGGTGGTGTGATCAGACAAAAGAGCAAAGCCGTATTTTTCGTCTTTATCCACCAGATCGATCCAATTAAGAATGATATTATGCTTGATACTGTCCCATGTATTGTAGAAAGTGTTTTCCAACCTGCTTTCGCATACATCAAAAGGGGCGTTTTTATATAACTGAGGGTTGTCCAGTTTTACAGGGAACATTATATTCAGTTTAAATCTGTCATCATGAAACGCCCGTCTGTTGTCACGCCAGTTATCCCCCTGCTTGTATTCGCCGATGCCGACATTGTGTTCCCAGTCGATGGTCAAATCCATATCAATTTGAGGCTGCCCTTTAGTAATCGTCACTATCTGAGTAAACGGATGGGAAGCTATTTCTCCTTCTATCAGGATGCTTTTTTCCAATGCGTTGTCTTTGAGTTGAGTAATCCTGACAGGGTTTTCCATCGAAGAATAAAACCTGTTATCCTCATAGAAAAATCCACGAAGCTCCCCTAATCCATAGGTATTATTTGGATCAATAAATTCCTTATTTCCCAGTTTCTTAGATATTAGACTTTTTATCCTTCCTCCTTTCAGTACATCGAAAGTAATACGGTACATATCATTTTCTATCACGCATTCTCCCGATTCAGAAAAAGTGATCCCCGAAAGCCCTGTCTCTTTACCCTCCCTGTCTTTAAGGAGGTAAGTAGAATAACCGAACGGAGGTATATCGGCTTCAAAAACAAGCCGGGATGTATTCTTATCTGTTTGCTGTACTGATACTACTTTTTTTGTCTTAGCATCATAAACGGCTATGTCCCTCCCGTTTAAGCCCTGAGGTAGATTAACAGTTACCAGTTCGGAACGACTAATACCCAATGTATTGAAAACACGTACATAGCCAAGGCCGTTGTTGTCCCTTTTCTTCGAATCGTATTGATCAATTGCAGCATTGATTACCTCATCAGCGATCTTGTTCGTATTACCCGTCCACAAGGTGATTTCCTCCGCCCATGTACGGTGCTTATTCAGGCGGTTGTAAGGTACGATCCACGAATCGTGATGCTGCGCCATCATCAATGTACGCCAGGCGTCATCAATAGATTCCGGCATTTGATAGTTCTTTTCAATATTAACCATCGAAGCAATCTTCTCGGCCATCACAATCTTATTCTCTGACACCCTGACTTCCTGCGCAATACGCTGTAACACCTGACTTCCCCACATCAGGTCGACTAAAATATCTTCCTGTGAAAAACGCCAATCATCATCAGTCTTCCCTATCGATATATTTTCAATATAATCTGTCCATGTCACATATGTTGAATTATTCCGGATTTTATCTCCATACCCTAACCAGGGGCCATTTTTCCACCCTGCATCCTGATAACACATACCTGCAGGGTTCTTGATGCCATAGTCAAAACAGGCTTTCAAATAGCTTTCAGAGTTATTCCAGGCTTTGGTCTGCCATGTGGAGTTCTCCTCCAATTCTTCACAGGCATAGCGCGGCACGGTAAGCATAGACGTACCATCAGGGCCTATCCAGTTTACCAATTCGCCTCCGTATGCCCGGGTATAACCGCCCCAGCACGTATCAGGGTTTTTCAATACTGCATATTTGAATCCGAACGATTTCAATATTTGCGGCAAGCTGCTGGTAAAGCAAGGCTCCTCAACCGAATATGTTGTAAACGTTACATCCGGAAAATGCTCGTGTATTTTTCTGATGCCATATTCAAACTGCCTTATCAGGCTTTCCCCCGATATATTGTAACAATAGGGTTGCGCATAGGTAGGATTTGTAAAATCGATCCGTTTATCCATTACGATCTTGCGCCAAGCTTCATATGCAGAAGGCTCTTTTACTTTTACACTGTCCCATGTTTCCGGCTCTATTTCGATGCCGATTCGCCATTCGGGATGCTGTGTCAGTTTGTCTACCATAAACTGTGTCTGCCACATAGGATAGTGCCCGTATATACCGCCATGATAACCATCTACAAAGTAGGCTTTCTGGGAATAGACAGCTCCTATAAGAATGAAAAATAGAATCAGATTTAATAAAAGTCTTTTCATTTATTGCTTTATTAGAGTAACCCGTCTAGCCACAGGCTGGTTGATATCATATATTGTGTGTATTAGCATTTCCATCTGATTTTCCAAAGCTTTCCTTACTTCAGAATATATCATTTTCGAGTAGCTATCTCTGTTGGCGTTCAACCATCCGTCTTTTGCTTTATGAGCATCTACCGCCTCTATTGCTTTCCGGTTGTTTGCGAACAATAGACCCCTTGGTTTGAAAAAGTTGAATTGTATCCAGGCATACTCCCTGAAACGGCGTTCTATTTCCCACCTACTTTCATTAAGATACATGACAGCAAGTGCCTGCTGGTATTGAGGCGTTTTTGTCTGAGTGGCAAGATTGATCCCTTCCTCTAACTCATTTGCTTTCCATATCCCAATTTCTTCTTCATCAATTATCAGCTTATACTCACCTTTAAGACCTTTTACTTTAAAGATTTCTTTATTCATTTCAACAATGAACGGAACAACCTCAGCACCCAGTACCTGACTTTTCCTACTGCCCCAGCCTCTGGCAATCGTATCCAAAGGATATGGTAAAGCATTGGCCAGATAATCGAATTGTATGGTAGATGGGGTAACTTTAAGATCAGAAACTGAGCAGTTAGATGTATAATCTATTGATTTCTTTTGGGCATCGACCTCAACACTGGCCACTTCATTCCCTACAAATCCTTGTGCTTTGAGAAAAAGATAGGCCATAACCATATGTCCGTCATTATCGGGATGGATACGGTCGTTGCCACATAATGCAAAAGCAGAATTATGTTGCTGTACCCGTTGATTGATTTCGGTCATGGGAACATTCAAATCCAGAAACTCCCAGCCGTTTTCTTCTGCTGATTTCCGCTGGAAATCCACTATACGAAGCATAGCCTTATTCTTATTCCTCAAGGGTTCGTTATTCTCTATCTTTGCTGTTTCATCATAAGGGGAACTACCCATTAATACTAGTTTAGTGCCTGACAAAGCTTTATAGCGTTCTTCTATCTTCTTATATGCTTCATAGCTTTCTTTTACCTTTTCATCAGCAAACTTTTCAGGCTCATCACCATTATACTCGAAATAGCCCGAATCATTCATACCGAAAGTAGTAATCAGTACAGTCGGATTCTTGCTAAATACATCTCCATCCAGACGATTATACATATCCACAGCTCTATCGCCACCTATACCTGCATTCAGTATCTTTATAGGTATATCCGGAAAACGAGTCATATAATACAACCAGATATATGAATGATAATGTCCTCCGTCGGTAATACTGTTTCCGAGGAAAACAACCCGATCCCCATACTTGAATGGGGTAATTTGTTGGGCCTGTAAAAAGAAACTAAAAACACATAAGAGAGATATCCCTATAACTATTCTTTTCATGGTTAATTTATGGTTAAAAGAGGTTGATAGATTATAGAGATACAAATATAAAAGAAAAAGCTCACTATTAAAATAGTAAGCTTTAAAACGATTAACTAATTGGGAACACGTATATTATGCTATATTTTCAATTATTTATGCTTTTGTTTACTCCTTCTTCGGTCATCATATATTGAAATCATCCAAAACATCCCACAAACCGAAGCAATGAGAATCACCGGAATGAAAAATGTAACAGATTCCAATGCACTTTTTCCTCCATTAAGATAAATCGTAAGCCCGACAACAGCGATTAACAGATACATTACTCCAAATATGGATAACATATTGCTGATCAGCGGTTGTACATTAGTTCTCTTTTTCGAAGATAAGGCTTTCTCTGCCTCTATCTGATGCATAATGCGGAACTTAAGATTTTCGCTGGCACCTATCTTCGTCCCGGAAAACAATTCTCTGAACTTTTCATCCTGTATTTTATCTTTTTCTTTCATACTCAAATATATAAACTTTATCAGTCGCTTTCATATTCTAAAGTCTTAAAAACTCTTATTTGTCCATCAGGCTACCCAGTATATCCGATAGTCTTTTTCGTGCCCTATGCAATTTCACTTTCACATTAGATTCGGATAAACCTGTAATTAACACAATATCTTTCACCGAATTATCCTCCATATAATATAAAGTCAGCAACAGACTTTCATCTTTTGGCAACTTCTCCAATGCATTATTTACCATTTCAGCACGCTCATGTTCCTCTATCTGGATCATTGTATCCATATCAGAATACGAATCGTTGACATCTATTACCTTATAATCCACAAATTCGGTATTATATGCAGATGTCCTGATCTCGGTAATGGCTGTATTGTAAACAATACGGTAAAACCATGTGGAAAACTTACTCCCGGCCCTGAATGTATGTAAGTTATGAAAAGCTTTGACAAAGGCATTTTGTACAATATCTTCCGCGTCCTGCTTGTTTCCGCAAACGCGATAGGCTATTGTAACGGCCATGTCCTGATAGGTATCTACAAAGTAGCCAAAGGCTGACGTATCACCCTTTAGCACTTTTTCTATCTGTCGCTTTTCGTCCATTACTCAGCGTCGTTATCCAGTTCTTTCTTATCCTTTACTATCAAATAAAAAACTACATATGCAATGCCCATAAACATTATAGTAGAGGATGTGATAACAAGGAATTCGACGTAATAATCAAGGGTTGTTTTGACAACGGCAATTATACCTATAATTAATCCCAGTGCTATACCGATAGAGATAATCCCATTACGCAACGAACGGTATTTATTTGGTGCCGGTTTCACTCTTTGTGGTGCCACTATACCATGTTTTGCCAGTTCCAGCCGTTCTTTATTGTTTGAAGTAATCAGTTTAATCAGTACATATGCACCAAATATAACAGGTAAGCCAAATATGCAAATAATTGCTATTATCGGGATCAGTAATGCCATAAATTCTTCCATAATTTGTTCTATTTTATGAGTTAATAATTTGTTTTCGATAATATGACTACACAAGTCTTATTTCGGTTACAAATAATAAAATATTTTTTCATCAAATGTTTATTATCAGGTAATCCATATACATTTTTTTAACTAAAAGGTGACAAAGGTAACAGGTTTGCAATCTATTTTTCTGTTGTAGGGGCGAATTATCATTCGCCCGTTTTTAAAAGCATAAGTCTTGTATTCGGGCGGATGATAATCCGCCCCTACTGCAAGCCCGGATATTTTAACTAAAAAGTAACAAAAGTGACAGCTTTTGGCCATTAGCTGATAGCCGTTAGCTTTTAGCCTTT
>JAITVH010000118.1 GCA_031285905.1 Prevotella sp. | reverse complement strand
TTCGTTACCTTTGTTACCTTTTAGTTAAAAAATAAGTTTCAACACTGATTCGAATAAACAATTAATTAAAACAAAGAATTATGAAATTGAATGGTATCAGATTATTGGTTAAGGATTTTGACGGAGTATTGAGGTTCTATTCCGAGAAATTAGGATTGACTTTGACATGGGGCGAGATAGGTGGACAATATGCCAGTTTTGATGTAGGATTTGGCCCGGATAGCTTGTCCATATTCCCATCCAACCTGATGGCTCCTGTTGTAGGAAATGCAGGTTTACCTCTCCCTGAAAATACCAGAGAGAAGGTCGCTATTATTCTAAATGTGGATAATGTGGATGAGACCTACAAAAGGTTGAAGGAAAAAGGAGTCGAATTTATAAATGAACCTGCTGACATGACAGGATGGGGGATGCGAACTGTCCATTTACGTGATCCTGAAGGTAATCTGATCGAATTATATGCTCCATTACCAAAAGAGAAGTGGGATAAAGACTTGCTGGAAGATAACGAAAAATACGAAGGGTAAAATGATATTAAGAAGGAAAGGCTGTCATAGAAATATGATAGTTTTTCCTTTTTACAGGGTAAGAATATTTCATGTTTCATCTATTTTCCTTACTTTAGGAACATATTAACCATAAAAGATATACTTTATGAACCAACCTCTAATCAAAAGAACACTATTCACATTTTTTGCAGCAGTTTTGTTTGCAGGTATTACCCTCAAGGCACAGCAGACTGCGCATACGATTATTCTCGACAAGATGAATTACCTCTTGCAATTGCCTGAGGGTTATAATGACGAAATCCAGAAAGATTGGCCCTTAATGGTTTTCCTGCATGGAGCAGGCGAAACAGGTGATGATGTGGAAAAAGTAAAGCTGTTAGGCCCGCCCAGAAAGATAGCAGACGGATATAAATATCCGTTTATAGTGGTTTCACCCCAGTCGCCCGAACATGGATGGAATGCCGATTTTGTGAGGAGACTCGTATTAGATTTGCAGAAAAGATATCGTATTGATGAAGATCGTACCTATCTCACCGGATTAAGTATGGGGGGATTTGGTACGTGGCGTACAGCACAATCATATCCTGAGCTTTTTGCTGCTATTATTCCAATATGTGGGGGTGGAGATTCTTATAATCCATGGAGTCTTGAGAATATGCCTGTTTGGTGTTTTCACGGGGATAAAGATGATGTGGTAGATATAAAATATTCCCAAGGAATGATAGACTCTCTTAAGCCTTACAATAATCCCAATGTGAAATTTACGGTATATCCCGGAGTAGGGCATGACAGCTGGACAGAGACTTACAACAACGAGGATGTATATAAATGGATGCTTTCTCACAAACGGTTTAAATATGAGGAGACTCCAATGACAGATGCGCAGCTACAAGAATATACTGGTAAATATATAAGGACTGAGTATAATGAAACCATGGAGATGGTTGTGAAAGATAATCATCTGCAAACGTATTGGGGAGATGATAGTTATGGCAACATGTATAAATATGCAGGAAATGATGTATTCTTTATTGAACCGACACGCTATCAGAATGTTAAATTCACCCGAGACAAAGATAATAAGGTGTCAGGGATGACTGTTTATTATAATAGGTTTAGAATGGATTATAAAAAGCAATGATAATATTTTGTAAATAGTATCTGAATTCTCATTATTGCCCTCCTTTACTAAATAAAAGGAGGGCAATTATATAAGTGTATTCTTATTTTATTTTCTCTAATATTTCATGCAAAGCATTGGATAAGCCTTCCGGATTCTTTCCCCCTGCTGTAGCAAAGTGAGGTTGTCCTCCACCTCCACCTTGTATATATTTGGCTGCGTCACGAACAATCTGAGATGCATTTAATTCATGATCTTTCACCAGATCATCGCTAATCATTAATGTAAGCATTGGTTTTTCTTCAAACTGAGTAGCTCCGATAAATACAGAGTTAGTGTGAAACTGTCCTTTTATTTGAAAAGCAATATCTTTGACAACTTCGGCTAGAAAAGGCCCGGTTAAAATGAACACATCTATGCCATTGATAACCTGTTTCTTTTTAATCAATATTTCCTTTACCTGTACAGTCTTTTCTTTTACATATTCCTCTACTTGCTTTTTCAGTTCCGAATTTTCATCAATGAACCTATGAAGTGATTGTATTAAATTAGGTGTATTGTTGAAAAAAGACCTTACCTCGGATAGAATATCCTGTTGTGTATAGAAATAATTTTCACAAGTCTCGGCAGTAATGGCTTCTATACGGCGAATTCCGGCAGCAATAGAACTTTCATTGATGATCCGGAACGATCCTATACGTCCTGTCGAGGAAATATGTGTTCCCCCGCAAAGCTCTACTGAATCGCCAAAGCGGATAACACGCACATCATCGCCATATTTCTCTCCGAAGAGAGCCATTGCTCCCATTTCTTTAGCTTCAGAGATAGGAATATGGCGCATTTCTACACGACTAATATTGTCACGTATTTTGGCTGTTACATGACGCTCTACCTTACGTATTTCTTTGTCAGTAAGCTTTTGGAAATGGGAAAAGTCGAAACGTAAAACCGATGGGGATACAAATGAACCCTTTTGCTCTACATGACTACCCAAGACATCTCGCAGAGCTTCATGCAACAGGTGTGTGGCTGTATGGTTGCACTCTGTAGCCGTACGATTCTTTACATTGATGCGGGCAACAAATACCGCTGTAATGTCTTTTGGCAATTTATTTGAAAGATGAACAGACAAATTATTCTCACGCTTAGTATCGAATATCTCTATTTCATCATCACCATCTATCAACCAGCCGCTATCACCTACCTGGCCTCCCATCTCGGCATAGAATGGCGTCCGGTTGAGTACAATCTGGTAATATTCTTTATTCTTTTGTTTTACTTGACGGTAACGGAGGATTTCTGTTTCACATTCTGTTACATCATAGCCGAAAAATTCCTGTTCCCCTTCTTTCAATACTATCCAGTCTCCGGTTTCTACAGCAGCAGCATTGCGTGCACGATCTTTTTGCTTTTGCATTTCAGTATTGAATCCGTCATTATCGACAGACATATCATTTTCGCGAAGGATAAGTTCTGTCAGATCGAGCGGGAAGCCGTAAGTATCATATAACGTAAAGGCATCAATGCCATTCAACACCGTTTGCCCTTTTCCTTTTGCTTCGGCTATTTGTTTATCTAATAATTTAATCCCGGTTTCGAGTGTGCGAAGGAAAGATTCTTCTTCTTCCTTCATCACTTTTTCTATGAGCGTTTTTTGTTGTACAAGTTCAGGATAAGCTTCTCCCATAGTCTCTATCAGAGCAGGAATAAGTTTATACATAAAGGATTTGTGCTGTCCAAGAAAAGTATAGCCATAACGTACTGCACGACGAAGAATCCGGCGAATCACATATCCGGCTTTTGCATTCGAAGGCAGCTGTCCGTCAGTTATGGAAAAAGCTATGGTACGGATATGGTCGGCGATAACACGCATGGCAATATCTTTCTTTTCATCCTGGCCGTATTTGCTATCTGTTGATTCCCCAATTGCTTTTATAATAGTCTGGAAAACATCTGTATCATAGTTCGATATCTTACCTTGCACGGCCATACAAAGACGCTCAAATCCCATACCTGTATCAATGACCTTTGCTGGAAGTGGCTCCAAGGATTTATCTGCTTTCCGGTTATATTGCATAAATACAAGGTTCCAAATCTCGATTACTTGTGGATGACTCTCGTTCACGAGGGTTAAAGCGTCAACCTTTGCCCGTTCGCTATCAGGACGTAAATCAATATGGATCTCCGAGCAAGGGCCACAAGGGCCAGTATCTCCCATCTCCCAGAAATTATCTTTCTTACTTCCGTTGATAATCCGGTCTTTTGGTAAATACTTTTCCCAATATCCTGCAGCTTCATCATCACGCTCCAAACCTTCATCGGGGCTACCTTCGAATACTGTGACATACAGACGGTTTTTATCTAGTTTGATAACTTCTGTCAGATACTCCCATGCCCATTCGATAGCTTCTTTCTTGAAATAATCGCCGAACGACCAGTTACCAAGCATTTCGAACATGGTATGGTGATAAGTATCGTGGCCTACTTCTTCCAGATCATTGTGTTTGCCACTTACGCGCAAACATTTTTGGGAGTCTGCCACGCGTGGATATTTGATAGGCGCATTGCCCAGAATAATATCTTTAAATTGATTCATACCCGCATTGGTGAACATCAATGTAGGATCATCTTTAATAACCATGGGTGCGGAGGGCACAATTTGGTGTCTTTTGGAAGCAAAGAATGATTTGAACGATTCCCGGATTTCTTTAGAAGTCATCATATTTTTAATTAGTAAATTCGAAAACTAGCCAATTTGAAAATGAAATAAATACGTAATTTGCTAATTTTCACATTTTCATATTTACACATTAGCATTTTCAATTTGCAAAAATAGTTCAAAAACTTTACTTTTGTCGAACTCGTGAGAAAAAAAGCGACGAAGGATAAAAAATGAAGCGAAAGATATATTATCGTTATAATCCGCAAACACTTATATACGAAAGAGTTTATCCTAGTTTAAAGGATAGGGCTTATGCAGTATTCAGGCATTTAATATCTGGAATTGTAGTTGGAATCGCAGCTCTTGTTGTCGTCCTGTATTTTTTTGATACTCCCTGGGCACAAGAACGAGAAAAGAAAGATAAACTAAAAGACGCTGAATACGAAATATTATCGAAACGTGCTGATGAGATGATGGAGATAATTAAAGATATGCAACAGCGCGACGATAATCTTTACAGGGCTATATTTCACGGAGATCCTATTCCTTCATCTATCCGGAGTTCCGGTGCAGGAACAGCCAGCAGATACGAATATCTGGCAGATTTACCAAGTGCCGATCTGATTATTCAAACTTCGAAGAAAATAGATTTCATTGCAAAACAGATATATATACAATCCAACTCTTTTGATGAGGTATTGGAAATGGCTAAAAATCAGAAAGACCGCCTGAGCCATATACCGAGTATACAACCTGTAGCAATGAAGTATTGGAAAAGGATGGCATCCGGATATGGTGTACGGATAGACCCAATATACGGAACTCCTCGATTCCATGCCGGAATGGACTTTGCTGCTGATATAGGCACTCCTATTTATGTTACCGGAGATGGAACTGTTAGCTACGTAGATTGGAAGCAGGGGTTTGGTAAATGTATTATTGTCGATCACGGGTATGGATTCCAAACGCTATATGCACATTTGAATGATTATAAAGTTCGTGTGGGACAAAACGTGAAGCGGGGCGAACATATTGCAGATGTAGGTAATACAGGAAAATCTACAGGTCCACACTTGCATTACGAAGTACATGTGAAAGGAAGACCTGACAATCCTGCTAAATATTATTTTATGGATCTTACTCCTGAAGAATATGATAGAATGTTGCAGGTTGCTGCTAACCATGGACAGGTAATGGATTAGTATATGAAAATAGACTTAGAGAACAGTAGCCGTTTATATTATTCGATCAAAGAGGTGGCCGGCCACTTTGATGTAAATGAATCTTTGTTACGATACTGGGAAACAGAGTTTGAGATCATTGATCCCAGAAAAACTGAAACCGGAACACGTCAATATACTGTAGACGACATTCAGGATATAGCTTTAGTTTACCATTTAGTAAAAGTAAAAGGACTGACATTGGAAGGTGCGCGTCAAACTCTGAAACAGCGAAAAGACGAGGAGACTCGTAAATTACAGATTATTCAAAAGCTGGAACGAATAAAAAAGGAATTACAGGATATGGAAAAAGAGTTTGAAGGAGAATAAAAGATTTATCTCTTCATACTTGGCAATTACTTTATTATTCAAAGACCAACGAAGGCAGATAATATTTTTTTAAAGGGATTATTTACTGCTAAATATATATAATCCTCCTTAAAGAGAACTTTCTTAATGAAAACAATCCTCACGACTCTTAATGCTAAATATATCCATACATCATTGGCTCTTCGTTGGCTTTATGTGGCTAATAAAGACAGTTTTGATCTCTCGTTTAAGGAATATACGATAAAAGAAGATATTGAGAAGATTACAGAAGAATTATTAAGCAGTAATTGTAATGTTCTCGGTATAAGCGTATCTATTTGGAACGTAGCTAAGACAAAAGAACTTGTTACTATACTTAAAGAAAGAAAACCGGAATTAATTATTATACTTGGAGGCCCGGAGGTTTCTTATGAACCGGAGTTTTTCTTGAATGACTGGAATATTGATTATGTAATAACCGGAGAGGGAGAATTTGTATTAGGTCAGTTATTAGAAGCTATTGAAGAAGGAAACCTTGACAAAGGTATTGAGAGTGTTTCTTCCAGAAAAAGGATTAACAGAAATATTGCTCAGGCAGATATAAATCAACTAATAGAATTATCGTCTCCATACGAATTGGAGGAAGATAGAAGTAGTATTGCAAATCGTTTGGTTTATTTCGAGACTTCGCGAGGATGTCCATATCAATGTCAGTATTGTCTATCCTCTTTAGAAAAGGGAGTCCGCTATTTCCCGGAAGATTATTTTCAGAGAAATTTAGGATATCTTATTGATAATGGAGCAAAACAGATAAAGTTTTTAGATCGCACGTTTAATCTGAATAAAGAGCATACATACAGCGTGTTTGACTTTCTTATAAAAAGCTATCGCCCGAATCTGAGTTGTCAGTTTGAGGTGTACGCTGATCTTTTGGATGATGAAATGATAAATTATCTGAATACAAATCTGCCTGAAAAATTCTTTCGTTTCGAAATTGGCATCCAATCCACATATGAGCCAACAAATATCGCAGTTCGTAGAAAACAGAATTTCCCATTATTAGTACACAATGTGAAAAAACTAATAGATGCAGGAAAAATAGACTTACATCTGGATTTAATTGCAGAACTTCCTTATGAGACATTTGATCGGTTTGTGAAATCTTTCAATGATGTCTTCGCTTTGGGTGCGAAAGAAGTTCAGCTTGGTTTTCTTAAGATGTTGAGAGGCACAAATCTGAGAAGAGATGCATTGAGGTATGGATATAAATATGACGAAAAAGCACCTTATGAGATAGAATACAATAGTGATATCTCAAGACAGGAATTAGACCGGATACATGATGCAGAACATGCATTGGAGAAATTTTGGAATAGTGGACGGTTTCAGCTGACAATGAATGTATTATTCAATTCCTATTTTAAAGGAAAATATTTTGAACTATTTGATGAGATCGGACGGTTCTATAAAGAGAATAACTACCCGCATCACGGTTATCAATTAGAAGACTTGTTTCGTTATTTGCAACAGTTTCTCGAACTGAAAAATATTGATTTGTTTGAAACTCTACGTGCCGATTATTATAACAATTTTAGCCGTAAGCCTCAGGGATTCTGGACAGATCAGATTGAAAAGCAAAAAAAGAAACAACTGCTTTATCAGATCGGACAGGATAAAGAATTTCTTACTGAAAATGATTTAACACGAAAAATTGTAGAGAAGCAGACTGCAATAGATATCGTTTCGGAAGATATGTATTTATTGACAGTGTTTTTGGTAGAAGAAAATGTAACTATTCGTAAATCAATCTACTATAGATTTACAGACAAGTAGATTAATAACCCTATATTTGTAGGATCAACGTGTTAACCTAAAATTCGTTTTGCTATGAAAAAGATAATCCTTATTATTTTATCTATATATAGTTTCAGCTTGTTTATAGGTGCGCAAGATATATTTATTGAAACTG
The DNA here is from genome assembly GCA_031285905.1 of Prevotella sp. GTDB lineage: Bacteria > Bacteroidota > Bacteroidia > Bacteroidales > Dysgonomonadaceae > Dysgonomonas. Next base: position 4,663 of record JAITVH010000118.1, on the reverse strand, counting down.
AAAGTTTTCAATATAAAGGTGGTTGGGTACTGGATCAGCAATTTATGGATTTGATGGGGTCTTCTTATCTTATGGCACATGGGTTGGGAAATCCTGTAGAAGATGCATACACAACGGTAAATTTCTCTGAAAAAGGACGATATAATATTTATGTGCGCACATTCAACTGGACTTCTCCATGGTATAGCGGAGAGGGAGCAGGTAGATTTACATTGAAGGTAAACGGAAAAAAACTTTCAATAGTCTTGGGGGATAAAGGAGATAAATGGGAGTGGCAATATGCAGGGAGTTTTTCTTTTAAAGAAGGAGAGAATATTATTGCTTTACATGATTTGTCGGGATTTAATGGGCGGTGTGATGCTATTTTCTTTACAAAGGAAGAAGGTAAAATTCCCCCTTCAGATATAAAAGACCTGACTGATTTTAGAAAGCAAATGTTGAATATTCCCTCAGTACCAACAACTATAAAAGAATATGATTTTGTAGTAGTAGGCGCGGGTATAGCAGGTATGTGTGCTGCTGTTTCGGCTGCACGGAAAGGGTGTAAGGTGGCTCTGATAAATGATAGACCTATAATTGGAGGTAATAATAGTTCCGAAATCCGTGTCCATCTGGGAGGGCGTATAGGTTTACCTCCTTATGAGAATTTGGGAAATTTGTTAAAGGAATTTGGTCATAGTCGTGGAGGAAATGCCCAACCGGTCGACTACTACGAAGATGAGAAGAAGATGGATTTTATCCTTCAGGAAAAAAATATTGATCTTTTTGTAAATTGTAGAGCTATTGCTATCAATATGAGTGGAAACAAAATCGAATCTATAATAACGAAACATATAGAAACCGGAGAAGAATATTGTTTTAAAGCCCCTGTCTTTTCAGATTGTACTGGCGATGGAACAATAGGATATTTGGCAAGAGCTGATTACCTGATGGGACGCGAAGGGAAAGATGATTTTGGTGAAGATATTGCACCCGAGAAAGCGGATAAGATGACAATGGGTACCTCCGTTCAATGGTATTCAGCAGATAAAAGTAAAAAAACAGATTTTCCGCAATTTAATTATGGTGTATCTTTCTCAGATGAAAGTTGTGAAAAGGTAATGATGGGCGAATGGACATGGGAAACAGGGATGAATAAAGACCAGGTCTTTCAGGCTGAGACTATACGTGATTATGGATTAATGGTTGTATTATCTAACTGGAGTTTTCTTAAAAACAATTATAAAGAGAAAGAAAAATATAATAATAGAGAATTGGACTGGGTGGCCTATATTGCTGGAAAAAGGGAATCCCGCAGATTGCTAGGGGATTACATCCTGAAAGAAGATGATATTGTAAAAAATGTATTTCATGAAGATGCAACAGCTACGGCCTCATGGAGTATAGACTTACATTTTCCCGATCCTGATAATACCAGGTATTTTCCAGGTGAAGAATTTAAAGCAAAAACAAACCATATCAAGATATACCCTTATCCTATTCCGTATCGATGCCTATATTCTCGCAATATTGACAACCTGTTTATGGCAGGGCGTAATATAAGCGTGACGCATGTGGCATTAGGAACTACCCGTGTAATGCGTACAACAGGAATGCTCGGTGAAGTTGTAGGTTTAGCTGCTTCCTTATGTAAAGAACATAATGCGACTCCTCGGGAAATATATTTTTATCATTTACCTGACCTGAAAGAATTGATGAAGGCCGGAGCAGGAAAACAAGGGCTTCCCAATAATCAACAGTTCAATATGGGAGATATGCTTGACAAATCGCAGAAATAAACAGAGTTTATCCGGTTATTTAACAATCAAAGATAGAAATCAGTATAAATTCTCTTTTTTTTATCATGGTTACGTGTTAATTCCGTTTTATTTCCTACTTTTACTCCGTTAACTGGCTATTATCATGGAAAATTATTTAGTGCTTGCCAACACCCAAGTGTTAATAATTTTTCATAAAAATATACCTTAAAATATAATTAAAATCATAAAGCCTAATGAAGTATTAACATAATATTAACGAACCTAAAAAACGACCTGAAATTTATGAAGAGCAAATCTGTTTTCTTTAAGTTATGCATAATGATGTTTATGCAGTATTTTTTGTACGCAGTCTGGTGGGTACCATTTCCCTCGTATCTTAGAAACACCTTACAACTAGACATGTTTGAGGTAGCCTTGGTATTGTCCGCAATGGCAATAGGCTCTTTGGTATCGCCTATTATCGGGGTAATTGTTGACCGCCGGTTTTCATCCGAGAAAGTGCTATTTGTATTGAATATCCTGACTTCTCTGTTTTTGTTTATTCTTATACAGCAAACCAGTATGGTAGGTTTGATGATTACGCTGATACTGGTGATGATCTGTTACATGCCAACATGGAGCCTTACCAGTTCTATTGCAATGACACATGTCGCTTCTGAACAATTCCCTCGAATGCGTCTGATGGGGACAATCGGATGGGTAGCCTCTGGTGTATTTAGTTTAGTAGGAATGCATGCTTTTAAATTAGAAATTTTTGATGGATCACTTTATCCAATGTATTGTGGTATAGCAACCGGTATTGTCGCCGCTATACTAAACTTATTCTTACCTAAAACACCTCCGACAGGTGATAAGAACAGAAAGATATCTTTGATGGATATATTCGGATTGAAAACGTTGTCCACCTTAAAAAACAAGAACTATAATATCTTTATATTCATTTCCGTGTTAGCGATTATACCGTTCTCTCTCTATCATTTATATGGAGCTCTCATTTTTGCAGATATTCAGATAAAGAATATTACAGTGACTATGAACTGGGGACAAGTTGTAGAAATGGTATTCCTATTTATCACTACTACTATATTAATTAAATTTGGTTTCAAGAAGACGCTTTTATTCGGCTTACTTGCTATGTTATTACGTTATCTGGCGTTCTTCTTAGGAGTAGAATTGGATCAGCTTTGGATGTATAGCATTGGTGTGCTTACACATGGTATTATATTCGGATTATTCTTTGTTGTAGGTCAGGTTTATACAGATAAGGTGGCTCCAAATGAAATAAGGGCACAGGCACAAGGCTTTTTGTCTTTTATAGTATGGGGAGTAGGATATCTTGTCGGAACCTTCTTCAACGGCTACCTGATTGGCAACCATGCTGTAGAAGGAAAAACCGATTGGGGAGTTGTTTTTGGTGTAGCAACGGTAATTACATTGATAGTAACAGTATTATTCATTTTCCTTTTCAAGAAAACAGATCAGGATAAGTTGACAACAGAAGAAAAAACATCTTGATGAATCGTAGATATACAATAAGAGGACTCTTTGTTCTATGCCTGTGTTTCGTTTCCGTAACAGTTTATTGTCAAGACAATAACCTGAGTGGTATCTGGCAAAGATATGTCAAAAAAGACGTTTCGGAAAAAGCACAACCACTACTCTTCTTTAAGATACTGGGAGACGATGGTAGTTTTTGCAATATGCAACTTTTGCCATCCGGCGATGCTATAAAAACTCATGAAGGCACATATGAACAGACCTCAGATGGTATATATATTGAGAATATAGACAAAACTATCATCCCAAATAGCCCGCAGAAGACTTCCCTTAAATACAGGGTTGATGGTAATTCCTTGTATCTGGAATACGATACGGAAAATAAGGCCATACTTGAAATCTGGAAAAGGGTTATTGTCCCAAATAAAGAATAGTTGTTGAAAAAAGTTTATAAATAAAAGAGATAATATATGAAAAAATTAAGAGTAGGATTAGTCGGAACAGGAATGATAGGTAAGCAGCACGCTGATGCTATCGGCCGTATTTTCGGAATAGAATTAGTCGCGATTACTGAAAGTAATAAAGATATATTAGAAAAACAAAAGGATTACTTCAGAGTAAATGCTTATTCGGATTATAAAGAGATGATCGATAAAGAAGAGTTAGATGTGATACATAACTGCACCCCTAATTTTCTTCATTTTGAGATTAATAAATACGCATTGGAAAAAGGAGTTCATGTCTATAGTGAAAAGCCATTGGCCGTAACTGTAGCACAGGGTGAAGAATTAACAAAGTTGGCGAAGGCAAAAGGTCTGGCTAACGGAGTTAACTTCAATTACCGGAATAATGCTATGGTACAGGATATGAGAGCCCGAATGAAAAACAAAGATGCAGGACGTTGTTTGTTGATTCATGGACGTTATGTTCAGGATTGGCTACAATATGATACTGATTTCAACTGGAGACTGGAAACTGCCGAAGGTGGAGAGTCCAGGGCTATTGCTGATATTGGTTCTCATTGGTTCGATACTGTACAAACAGTGACCGGTAAAAAGATTACAGCAATATATGCCCGTAATTTTATAAGCCATCCGACACGTAAAAAAAATGTAGCTGGAAAACCGACAGATGTCAAGATCGAGACGGAAGACGGAAGTTTTATTCTGTTTGAATTAGAAGATGGAACTCAAGGCTCTTTGGTTGTTTCACAGGTAAGCGGAGGTTATAAGAATAACCTGTTTATATCTGTTGATTGTGAGAAATATTCAATGCGTTGGGATCAGGAGCAATCAGACCGATTGAAGATTGGTACACGCGACAGTGGCGTAATAGAAATGTATGCTTCTGCTGATGCGGTTGACAGTAGCGTAAGCCGTTATGCAACTTTGCCGTCAGGACATCCT
>JAITVH010000116.1 GCA_031285905.1 Prevotella sp. | reverse complement strand
CTTTGACTTGCGTCTTCTAAAACAGCAGGATCATCCGAGTTCCATTGGTCAGGACTAAGGCCAACGGCTCCTAGCAATCTATTAAAATAAATGCTTAACAAAGAATTGTTATCTTTTTTGGGCGGGTCAGGCTCTTCTATCTCTTTTCCTGCAGCATCTGCCTTTGCCCAAGCAAGTAGAGCTGCTATCTGAGCTTTAGATGGTGGCCTGCCATCCGGGTCAATAAACTTCATCGGATTATTCACCACGTAGGCATTAGAGAAAACAAGCTATTCCCTCTATGCATACTTTCTATCAAAACTCTTTTTAATAGATTCTAAATCATTTATATAAGCTCCAATCTATTTGGCTCATCAAATAAAAAGCAAATATTGTACTAAAAAAGCAGAATACGATTACTATTAATGCAATAATAGAACCCATTCTATTTTTCTTTTTTGGCATATTATCATAAAATTCAATAATATGTTTCCATTGGTCTTTGCTAAGTATTGTATAATAATTGAATAAAAATATTATTATACCCATAGGTAATATGAAATATACTTTTCCCCCTAAATTAGATGTCCTATCAATAAAAATTTGATAATAAAGTATAAATGAATAAAGCAAACTACCTAATGCGAGAGTTAATACAATAGAAGCTTTCCACTCAGACCAAAAAGAAGGCGAACTTGTATATTCTATTGATTTATATATTTTGTAAAATAAATATCTATATGCCTCATTCATCTTATTTTTTATCTTTCTCACTATTATATAGATAATTCAATTCTAATATATTATAGTATTCTAAAGTGAATTTGATATATTTGAGTAGTTCTCAGAGATTATTTATTCTCTAACCTGATACATTACCCAATTTATTCATCTCTCAATAATAAGGCAATATAGTTATCAATATTTTCTAAAACTTCTCTTTTATAATATCCTAATTTAAACCAACTTATTTTCCCTTCAACATTCATGAACATCATCAATAAGCCTATATCCTCATATATATAACATATATAATCATCGTTCATTCTATAGGGTTCTCCTAAACAATCATATAATGAAGAGATATTATCTCCAACTTGTATATCTGGCAAAGCTGTTATTTCTGAGGTATATACTGTAAGTTCAATAAAAATATCTGTATTATTATACTCCCATGGTTTTATATTATTAAATATGATCATTTTTCCAACTTGGATCATTGCACTTTTTTCTTCGCAATACTTCAAAAAAGTATATTTTCCATAAAAACCTTTTTCTTGTGGGCGAAAATATACTTTATCTTGAATATTGTCTAAGTAAGTAGAAGTAGAATTTTCTTCAAATCCTTTTTTTATTTTGAGGAAATCCAATGATTTGATAACTCTCAATATATTAGTTGAAGTATCTTGCTGTATTGATACTTTTTTTCTCTGATTAAAGACTTCTATATCCTTGTCGTTTTGAGCTTTCTTTGTACAAGAAATGGTCACTATGCAAAAAAATATATATACATATCTCATGATATAAACATTTATTTATTATTCATTTTCCATCTTTGATATAAATCCATTATTTTATTCCATGTATCTTGGGAAGATACTGGTTCAATGTTTTCGCTCGGTTGCTGTGTCATACGTTTTGCTTGCTTCAGTAATCTCATAACATCAACTTCATTTGATAATTCATAAGGTTCTGAATTTCCAAAATTAAAAAATGCATTTTTTCGAGGATGAGCAACTGTATAAACCATATTACCATTAGTTTCGTCTTTGGGGCCAACCCTATCATTCGCTGCAACAACTGTAGCTCCTGTGACATTTGCTAATTTTTGAGCAAAAGAAGTGCTAATTCTCTTGTTCGTGCCGGCATTACATGCACCTAAATAAATTATTGCTCCGCGCGAAAAAGAAATATCACCATTTTTGATAGCCTCTTCTAACTGATCTAAATCAGAAGAATATATTGAATTATCATTAGTTCTCCAATCATCTCCAAAAATTTGTCCTTCTGCTCCATGGGAGAAAATTGAAAGAAACCCAATTCCCTCAGGATCTGAAGCTGTAGCATCTTTAAGCGTCGATACCATCCCTTTTATACCATTAGATATATTATGATGTTCAACAGAATTATCATTTCTGCTTAATAATTGTCCTCTGTAATTAACATCTTTACCCATAGTAATAGATAAGAATTTAGTTAATCCTGCAATATCAATGTACTTCAGTGGATTATTTTCAACGTAAATATATGGTGATACATGAGGATACTTCTCCGCCAACGGATCTATTGTAGGAAACCGCCCTATAGCCGGATCGTACTGTCTAGCCGAATAATCATACAGGTTCAGCCCATGCATCTGATCCAACTCCTTTCCGTTGTACTTGTATAGCTGCTTCTGTTGCTCTGCCAATGGCGTCTCCGCAAACACCATCCCAAAGGGATAATAATGGTTCTTCTGTATGGCTGTACCGCTGGCATTGGCTACAACACGGTTGTTGCCTAAATGGTCATTTTGGTAGAAGTAATAGGTAGTTCCCTCTATATATCCGCCACTAACCAATATTCTTTTCAGTGTACCATTCTCATATACCTTATTACCCACATAGTCAGTAGTCTTTGTCTGGGTAAGCGCGCTTACTGTTATAACCGAACCAATCACCGGAGCAGTCGAGAAATTCGGGTTCCACTTCTGGGTTACTCTCAGTTTTGCACCTCCTGCCGAGTACAGATATTCGTTCCTTGCCTCTGCAACCGGACTCTTAATATCCATCATCCTCGGTAAATTTAACGAATTATATTGAATACTGGTTATGCCCTTATTCAAATCTTTGTTCATCGCCCCGTTTTTGTTGTAGGTGTACTCAGTGGCTACATTACTGTAGTTCTTAAAATCTCCTGATTCTGCCAGGGCTATATTAGCTAGCGCATCCTCTGCTTTTGTCAATTGATTACCCACATAGGTCATTGTCAGGTTGTCTATATGGGCGTTATTATCAGCAGCTAACGAACTTTTTCCCCTGCGGCTCAGCGTCTTTATATTGCCGTGCTTGTCGTAGGTATAAGATACATTATACATTCCCCCACTGCTCAAACCGTTATATCCTGCATGCTTAATCCTCGACAGTCCGTCATAAGTAAACCTGTAGCTTCTTTTAGCTTCCGTTCCTACCTGCCACTCCATACCCGATACATTACCGCTATAAGATGGCTTATAGTCGGAGTAAGTATGTGCTGTCACCCTGTCGTTATAAAACAATGTTTGCTTAAACAGCGGGCTACTGATCGACTTTGTCCACGAACGGATATTATAGGCATAAGTCGTCTTCAGGTTGGCATGGGTATGCTTCTGGTTAGTTTTCAGCCTGCCCAGATCATCATAGGTATTATTAGCAAGAGTAGTGTTAGTAGTTGCATTGTTCAGATTGTGGCTGGTTGTCAGCAACCGTCCTGCATGGTCGTAGTCATTGGTATATATTTCTGTCTGGATAGTCTTACCTGTAGCCGAATGCACATGTTTGGTCTGTGTCGGTTGCCCTGTGAAGTTATAGGCCACATATTCTTTCTCTTGTCCCCCTGCCAGGTGGTTATTACTCTTGGTTTGTACTACCCGGCCTTTGTTGTCATAATACATTGCAGAATAGAGGTAAGTAGAACTTACTGTTCCGTCCGCATTCATCTGCGCAGTGAGCGCACCTGTCAGCAGTCCCTTGGCGCTTGTATGCTGTACCCCATAGCCCGATTCGGTGTTGTATGCTGCTGTAGTGATATTGTTTAAACTCAGGAAGTCGTAGCTGTCATAGTAGTTCACTGTTAATATAGTAGGTGTGGTTAGTGCATAACCCGAATAGATACTATACCCTTTGTAAGTGCCCGTAGCCGAATAATCGACTCTTATTACCTCATTAGCCAGCGGATTGCTTGTATGATTCAGTGTATTTTTGCATATACCTGTCAATACTATCCTGCCAAAGGCATCAGGTATCGAAAACGACCATTCTTGCGGCGACTTGGCACGTTGTTCTCCATCCTGCGAAAAGATCAACCTGTCGGCTTTATCATAAATGTAATATATCCAGTCCATTCCGGGTATTTTCTTTGCAATACACCGGTTATAGATATCGTATTTGTAGTGGTATGCATATAGTTTAAACGGAGTGGAACTGGCTTCGTCCCATGTCCCATTATTTGGGGCAATAGCATCCGAAGCTAGAGGAGGCAATACAAAGCACAGGTTTCCAAACCGGTCATATACATAATGAGTATCAAGAGTCTCACTGCCATTTTTTTGGCGGATAAGGACTACCCGGTCAAATTTATCCTTGAATTCGAATGAAATGTTTCCATCTTCATCTATTACTTTAGTAACAAATAAATCCCCGTCTGTATAATAACTATATTTTTCGACTTTTGTACTTGTTCCGCTCCCACCAACATAAAACAAGGCGCATGATAGATCTCCGCTTGTTCCTTTATTCGACAAGAACTCTGTTTTTATGGCTTTATCGTTATTGCGCCACTCCTGTCCCGGGCCATATTGCTTTATTGCACGATTGAAAGGGGATTTTTCATATTCCGCTTCCGAGTACGGATTTTGATCTTCATCATATGTACTTATGGTAGGCCAATAGTAATATTCGAGGTATGCCCCATTATTACCAGCAACAGTTGCCGGTAGCCAGGTTTTTAATTCCCGCCCATAGCTGTCGTATTCTTGTGTTACAACTAGGTCTTTCCGGTCACCGGCTACGGTTCCCGGCCCGATATTTTTTTGCACCGTTTGCATCGGACGTCCCAGCCCGTCAAAGTATTGTATTACATCCAGATAGCTGGTTCCGCCTGTGGCCGTATAACTTCGGGTACGGATATAATTCTGATTCGTTGACTGGGAGTATATATTTCCAGCCATGATAATCATAAATATGGTGATGTATATATGTTTTATTTTCATAATGTATCCGGTTTATTGTTTTTAGTTCAATAGTTAATATCAATCTATTCTCAATAAATATTAGTAACGGTTATCTGATATTCATGTCCCCCTACAAAGTTGCAAAGCTCTTTGTTTGAAACATAATATCCTGAGCCAACAGATCTATTATTCATATAATATCTGAAAGCATTTTTACCAAAGTAATTATAATCCTCATTTTTGAAGATTATATTATATTTTCCGGCCGGAATATATATTTCTGTTTCTTTCAACGGTTTCAGCATTGTATCATATGAGTATCTTCTTGTAGCTACTACATGTCCATCTTGCACAAAATCAATTTTTATTCGCCCCGATTGATTCATCATGGAAACAAACTTTATTTTGGCATATCCCGATGCCGGAGTACAAACAACACTTTGATCTCCATTTATGGCAGGTTGTCCTCTGGAGTCTAAATCGCCCCATACATCCTGACGGCTACTTTCTATATAATTTGCAAACCCTATCTGGCTATTCGGTAAACATATTTTGTTATATGATTCCATTATAGGATAACTTATGCTCATATAACCAGAGCCGATATTAGAGTTTGGTGAATTTTTCATTGAATATGCGTAATTCTCCAATAAATTACCCATATGATCTTTTATATTTACTAATCTTCCATATATATCATATTCATACGATGTAGTTAATTGTTGAGGGGATGTCTGACTTGTAATGCCGACCAGTGGCTTATAAGTCAGCGTAGTAATCAATGATGATCCTGTAAGGGTATGCAGTTTAGCCAATTCCGTTTTTAAAGCGGCGTCTGAAGCCGGATTGTTTATCACTGTACCATTCAATAAACTTCCGGGTATTTCAGATAACGATTTACCTGTTATTTCTGCTACAGGGTACTTATTATTGTAGCCCCATATATAAGATTTTTTCAAACCGTCTTTTCCTGTCATTTCCAATATGTTACCATTTGAATCATAACTATTGAATGTTATCTCTCTGATATAGGATTGTCCATTATAGGATGTTTCGACAGATGAAGGAAGGTATAATCCACTGAAATTGCTATAATTAGTTTTGGTCGTTTTAGAATACCCTGCTTCAACCTTTTTTTCTATGGTTGGGCTTATCATATTTTTAGCGACCATTTCCGCATATATTCCAGTAGATTGAAAATCATAGGGAAATTTCATCGTGGTAACTTCTGTTTGAGAGTTACTGTTTGTTCTTACAATCTGAGTCGGTTGTAAATAAGTGTTGTTGCCATAGGCATATCTTGTCTCTTTGTTTAATTGTACACTATCCATATATATATCCGTCTCTTTTGTCATCAAGAGTTTTCCTATTGATATACCATATTGCCCGCTTGAATAGTTATAAAGGTTTTCGGGAGCTCCCCGATACGGCGTAAGTGGTATCCATATTCTTGCCATGAAAGAATAGACCACCCTTGGCCATAATGGCATAATACGTGCTTCATATTCATATTCTTTTTTATGGATCAGTTTAAATTTACTATTCTCGTATTTATAGTTTGATACAGATTTTAATGCACCCAAATACCAGCTGGAACG
>JAITVH010000044.1 GCA_031285905.1 Prevotella sp. | reverse complement strand
GTAACACTTTACTTATTATTCAAATATCTCTCATTATTTTGCTAATTATATTCATTGGCACATCGACATATTGGCACATTGGCTCATCGATATACTATAGATAAATTCAAAATAAAAAGTTACTCTTCATCCTTAAACATTGTACCTCCGAAATTCTGTATCTTTTCGAAGAAACCGAATAGAGAGGTCTGTTTTCCATTCCCATCTTTCTCTTTTTTCTTCTTTTTAGGTTTTTCTTCCGGCTGTTCCTTTTCTTCCGTTTTTTCTACAGGAGGTTGAGGGATAGTCTCTTTCACTTCCGGTTCTTTCTCTTCCACCCGTTCACTGTTCTCATGGGCAAACAGAAGCAGACTCAATGCCTGGGTATAAGCCGGATTCTGTAGCAGTTCGGCAGCATTATTTATATATACTCGTTTAGCAATAGCACGTTTAACAGGCATTTGTGATTTCTCTGCCAGATAATCCACCAGTCCATTCATTTGAGAAGCTCCCCCCATGATAATGATTCCGGCATCGAGTTTATCCGCAAAACCTGATTCTTTTATCTGATTAATTACATTCAATATGATTTCATCCTGACGAAGCTGGATAACTTTATTCAGTTCCCTCAGATCGACCTCAGGCGCTATTTCCCCTACGCTTCTGTTTTTATCTTTGCCAAGTTTGCCATAGCGGATTTTATATGTTTCGGCAGAATCGAATACAAAGCCCAAAGCCTGTACATCCTTGGTAATGGTACGTCCGCCAAACGGGATCACAGACATATAACGAAGGAGACCTTCTTTATATATAGATATAGTCGTTGTCCCTGCTCCAAAGTCAACCAGCGCACAGCCTACCTGCCTGTCGTGCTCATCCAGCACCAATGCGCTCGAAGCCACAGGGCCTACGATAAAACCTGATATTTCAATCCTTGCCTTTTCTGTTATGCTCTTTATCAGATTTGCTTTAATATTTGGCCGGCCTATTACCAGACGGTAATGCCCTTCGATGGTAGAAGCCACTTTATCAATCGCATCTTCTTCATATTTCCCATCCAGGTAATATTCAGGAGCGAGTACACTGTAATTGGTAAGAAAATCAGGTTTGTTCAACTTTGCCTGTTGCTCCATTCCTTCAAGTGTGGCATAGGTGATAGGAGTAATGCCGTCCAATACTTTGGTCTCTACATGCTCGATAGCCTGCAACGATTTTCCGGCAATGGATACATAAGCCTTGCCTATCTTCTTGCCCATCTTGTTCTCGAGCAGATTGACCAGTTTCTTTATTTTACCGGCTACCTCGTCTATATTATATATAACTCCATATTTTACGCCTGTATCGGAAGAGATGCTCTCTGATGCAAGAATAGAAATAACCCCCTGCTCATTCTTTCTGCCCAACACCCCTGTGATTTTAGATGTGCCGACATCAATACCTACTATAAATCCCGATTGTTCCATACTGTTTATATTTTAAGCTTGCCATCTGATCAGCAAGACTTTGCATTTTTATTAACGTTTAGTACATACGACTTGTTTGTCGAAACTCAGATTTATTACAGAATATTTATTCCAACCGACTTCATTAAGCCCTTTTTCATAAAATGTCATCAATTTATCCAGACGCTGCTTGTAATCGTTAAGATCACCCAACACGATCTGATGTTCCCCTACCCTTGGAATAAGCCTGATATCTCTGTCCGACTGGACTATGATCTGCTCTATCTGGGCATTCCAAAATATATTATTATGCAAAAATAATGCAAATTTATATAAATCACCTGTTGCAAAGTCTTCTTTTATTGCCCCGGTTGCTATCGGCAAATAGGCAGTAAACCTTTTAGACAGTGGCATCATCTGCCCTTCATTATCTATATAATAGCTTTTCCCATCATTATTCATAACCCTCAATATCGGCTCCCGTTCTTCTATCAGGGCTTTTATCGCCCCATTATTGGTAACAAATACATGAGCCTTTTTCACAAATTGATTAGTCTGTATCGCCTCTTCGATAGTACTTGTATTGATATCTTTAAATTGTTTTCCTGTAGGATCTAATCCGGCTTCTTTTACCGATTTCTCTATATCTTCTATATATACAAACACATCATTTTTAGAGGCATTCTGTAGTTCCACCTCAAATTTGGAACATACTCCCTCTTTCGGCTTCTCACGAAAATAGAAGATGGAGAATATCAGGTATCCCACCAAAAGACATAATACTATTATAATCAATACTTTTTTCATAAATTTTGCTCTAATATTTCCCTTATAGGTTCCAATAACTGATCGATATCCCCGGCTCCGATTGTCAGTAATACCTCAATATCATTTTTCCCTTCCAATAATGGCAATAGTTCCTCTTTATTACACATTATCTTGGGGCAAGTTACTTTATCATATATAATTTTTGACGTAACACCTTCTATCGGCTTTTCCCTTGCAGGATAAATATCCAGTAATATTAATTCATCCAACAGTGAGAGACTTCGCGCAAAATCATCGGCAAAGTCCCTTGTACGGGTATATAAATGAGGCTGGAATACGCCTGTTACCTTCTTGTCGGGATATAGTTCTTTTACTGATGATATGCTTGCTGACAACTCTTCGGGATGATGCGCATAATCGTCGATCATCACCAGTTTGTCCGTTTTCAACAAGAAATCGAACCGCCGCTTTGCACCCTGAAATGTCGCCATTCCGTGACGAAGTTCGTCAGCAGTAGCGCCATTGAGCCAGGCCAGAGCCATAGCTCCAACACCATTTTCTATATTTATTTTTATAGGAACACCCAACTGTATGTTGTCTATCGTTTCTTTCGGCGTTACAAAATCGAAATAAATTTCACCATTGTCAATTCTTATATTCTTTGCATGAAAATCTCCTTTATCCTGAGAATAGGTAAATAATCTGACATCTTTATTCAGCTTAGGAGAAAGCTTCGCATTATGCTTTAATACCAAAGCTCCCCCGGGTTGAATAAGGGAAGTGAAATGTTCGAAACTCTTCAAATATTCCTCTTCCGTACCATAAATATCCAGATGATCGGGATCGACGGATGTTATCAATGCCATATACGGATGCAGCCAATGAAATGAACGGTCGTATTCATCTGCTTCCACTACTATATATTCACTTTTGTCCGATAACATCAAATTAGTTCCGTAATTCTTTAAAACACCACCCAGAAAAGCACTTGTATCCAAATGCGATTGTTTCAGTATATGAGCCAGCATGCTGGATGTAGTTGTCTTGCCATGCGTACCTGCACAACACAGGGCTTTTCCTTGTTGAGTAATCTTGCCTAATACCTGTGCACGCTTCTCTATTACGAAGCCATTTTTCTCAAAAAACTGTACTTCTTCGTTTTCCTTCGGAACAGCAGGAGTATATACAATCAATGTCGTTTCTTTATCTTTACAATAATCAGGAATAAGATTTACATCGTCCATATAATGAATAGCAGCCCCTTCCTTCACCAATTCTTTAGTCAATGGCGTTTCGGTACGGTCATAACCTGCCACTCTAAGACCTTTAGACGCAAAATAACGGGCAAGGTTACTCATCCCTATACCTCCTATTCCTATAAAATATATCGACTGTATATTATCCATCTACTTCTTTACCAGTTTTATTATTTCATCCACAATACGACTAGTAGAATCCGGCTGAGCCAGTTTCAGAATATTCTCAGACAACGATCTCAACCTTTTATCATCATTAACAAGTTTCAGGGCTTCAGGGATAAGCTTTGCGATGGCTTCATTATCCTTTATCATAATCGCAGCGTCCTTGTTTACCAATGCCATTGCATTCTTAGTCTGGTGATCTTCCGATACATTAGGCGATGGAACGAGAATAACCGGTTTCCCTAACAGGCTCAATTCAGATATAGAACTCGCTCCTGCACGGGATATAACCAGATCGGCGGCTTTATATGCCAGATCCATCCTGTTAATAAATTCATAGATATGCACATTATCGGAATCCCCTCTGCTGGCCAGATCCATATTGGCCTCGAAGGAATATAATTTTCCACATTGCCAGATCACTTGCACATCACTTCTGATTAACAGGTCGATTCCTCCAAATACACTTTTGTTTAAAGTCCGTGATCCTAAACTGCCTCCGATTACGAGAATGGTCTTTTTCTTAGGATCAAGGTTGAATTCCTTATAGGCATCCTCTTTCTTTATATCAGCAGATAGCAATTCCTTTCGTGTCGGATTTCCTGTAAGTACAATCCTATCTTTAGGAAAGAAACGTTCCATTCCTTCATATGCGACACAAATAACAGACGCTTTTTTAGCCAGATATTTGTTCGTTATCCCTGCATATGAATTTTGTTCCTGAATAAGTGTCGGTATCTTCAATGAATTTGCCTTATATAAGGTCGGCCCGCTGGCATAGCCTCCCACACCTACTACCACATCCGGTTTGAACTTCTTAATTATCTGTTTAGCCCTGCTCATGCTCTTATAAAACTTTCGTACAGTCGAAAAGTTTTTGAACATGTTTTTCCTGTTTATACCTGATATCTGAAGACCTATTATCTCATACCCGGCAGCAGGAACCTTTTCCATTTCCATCCGTCCTTCCGCTCCGACAAAAAGGAATTCGGCATCCGGATAACGCTCTTTGATATTATTGGCAATAGCTATAGCAGGAAAAATATGCCCGCCGGTACCGCCTCCGCTTATTATAACTCTCAAATTCTTCATTCTTCCCTTACTGAATCAAATGTTTCAAAATCGACATTCGCAATACTCTCGTCCACATCTTCGTGAGCAGAGTCGTTTAGTTTGGAAGAACATGCCAGTATAATGCCAAAATAGGCACAGGTAATAATGGTCGATGTTCCTCCCCGGCTGATCAAAGGTAACGGCTGTCCTGTAACAGGGATCAGATTGACCGCCACCGCCATATTCGCAAGGGCTTGTATAGTTAACATGAGTCCTGCCCCGAGTATCAGGTAACGCGGGAACTTCTTTTCGCACTTCGAAGCGAGCGTTCCGCATCTGATCATCAGGACAATATATAATAATAAAACAAATAATCCGCCTATCAGTCCCATTTCTTCCAGGATGATGGCAAATATAAAGTCGGAATATGCCTGAGGTAAAAAGTCTCTTTCTGTACCACTGCCCGGAAGTCCTATAACTCCCCCATTCGCAATCGCTATTTTTGCATGTGAGACCTGGAAATTCTCGTCTACTATTTTATAGGCCAATGTACCATCTTGGTTTCGGTCGAAAATAGAAACCTGGTCATTGTCTGCATGCCTCTCTATACGTCCTTTCCATGTAGCTAAGCGGTCAGGCAAAAATTCCTTGGAAGAATCGGGCAACATAGTCAGGATACCTAATAAAAGCCCCACTGTTGCAATTCCTGCAAAAGCTACCAATCCCAGTTTTTTAAGGCTCACCTGCCCGATAAACATCATCAGGAAGCACACTCCGAAAAGCAGACATGCCGTCGATAGGTTTTCCGGTGCAATAAGAAGACACATAGCTCCGACTCCTATTATCAATGTTTTAAATATCCAGGATTCATTATCAGTATTCATCTTGCTGAGAAAGAATGCAACAAAGCCTATTGCTGAAATCTTGGCAAATTCGGATGGCTGTATGGTAAAAGCACCGACACCCAACCAACGTTGAGCTCCATTTATATCCTCACCCATAAACATAGTAATGATCAATAGTATAGCAGATATAGGTATACCTAATAGCAATATAGAAAAATACCGGCTCGGAACTCTTTGCAAAAACATGACTACCCCGAATCCTATAAGAAGAAACACCGCATGCCGGAAAATAGGCGCCCAATGGTTCTGCTGGCGGTAGGCTATTGTACTGGTTGCACTAAATACCTCGAGAAGAGATATAATACACAAAGCCATAAAGATATACCATATAACCTTATCGCCTTTGAATGCCCTGCCTAAAAAATTGAATTCCATAGCCTTACAATTTTCTTACATAGTTCTTAAACTGATCGCCTCTGTCTTCATAATTCTTAAAGAGATCGAAACTTGCACAACAAGGAGAAAGCAAAACCGTATCCCCTTCTTTTGCCAAAGCGTATGCTTTCTCTACTGCATCCTTCATCGACGAGGTATCTTCTATCGTTGAAACTTTACCATCAAAGAATTTATGCAGTTTACTATTGTCTACACCTAAGAATACTAAAGCACGTACTTTATCTTTTACCAGTTGCTCTATCTCTGAATAATCATTCCCTTTATCAGTTCCGCCGAGTATGAGGACAACTTTAGTCCTCATGCTTTGTAATGCATACCAGCAAGAATTTACATTCGTCGCTTTCGAGTCATTGATAAACTGGATACCTCTTACTCTGGCCACCTTCTCCAGACGGTGCTCTACTCCCTGAAAATCACTAAGCGACTTGCGGAGATTTTCGTCTGTTATATCCAGTAACTTAGCAGCTATACCCGATGCCAATGAATTATATAAATTATGAGTTCCCTCAAGGGCTAATAAATCCTGCTCCATAGTAAAAACAGATTCCGGAGTGTTTATAATTATTTTATTATCCTGCTCATAAGCGACAGCATTTCCTGCTTTGTATTCCGCAAACGTGTATTGCTTACCTTTTGACAAGAGTTTATCCATCTCTTTGGTTACGACGGGGTCTTCTTCCCAAAAAATAAATGCGTCTTCTTCTGTTTGATTTTGCGTGATGCGCATCTTTGCATCCACATATCTTTGCATATTGTAATCATACCTGTCCATATGATCGGGAGTAATATTCAAGAGGATTGCGATATCAGCCTTAAAAGAATACATATTCTCCAATTGGAAGCTACTCAACTCAAGCACATAATAATCATAATCTTCTTCTGCTACCTGACGGGCAAAACTCTTCCCTATATTACCTCCCAGGCCGACATTCAACCCTGCCGACTTAAGTATATGGTATATTAGGCTTGCTGTGGTCGTCTTCCCGTTACTCCCTGTTATACAGATCATCTTAGCAGAAGTATAGCGTTTAGCAAATTCCATCTCTGAAAGAACCGGAATACCTTTATCTATCGCTTTCTGAACAAGTGGCACGGTATTGGGAATACCGGGACTTTTTATAATTTCAGTTGCCGATAGTATTATATCTTCCGTATGTCCGTTTTCCTCATAAGGAATATTGTGTTGTTTCAGTTCAGCTTTATATTTATCCTGAATGGCTCCATTATCCGAAAGGAATACTTCAAATCCTTTCGTATGCGCCAGAATAGCCGAACCTACTCCGCTTTCTCCTCCACCTAATATTACTATCTTGTCCATATTATTTATCGCATCTTTAATGTTGCCAATGTAAGCACAGCCAGCAAAATACCTACAATCCAGAAACGTACAACGATCTTCGATTCAGGTACAGGATTTATCGGCTTTTGAAGTTTTGCGGCTATACCGGCATTACCTGCTTTTTGAAAGTGATGGTGCAAAGGAGTCATCTTAAAAATCCTTCTGCCTTCACCGTATTTCTTCTTTGTAAATTTGAAATAACATACCTGTACCATTACTGATACACTCTCCACAAAGAATACGCCACATAGTATTGGAAGCAGCAATTCTTTATGTATTACAACTGCGAATACTCCAATAATACCTCCTAGGGTAAGACTACCCGTGTCACCCATAAATACCTGTGCCGGGAATGCATTATACCACAAAAATCCGACTGTGGCTCCTATAAATGTAGCGGCAAATATCACCAACTCCTGACTGCCGGGGATAAACATTATATTGAGGTAGGAAGCAAACTCTATATGCCCCGATACGTATGCCAATATCCCGAGCGTGACGCCTATAATAGCGGAACTACCCGCCGCAAGCCCATCGAGCCCATCGGTGAGGTTTGCCCCGTTGGATACAGCTGTTACAATAAAAATTACCACTATTACAAATAATATCCATGCTGCCGGTTCTGCATAATCCCCCAGAAAAGACACAAAACTTTCATAGTCGAGATTATTATTCTTCACAAAAGGGATGGTGGTCTGGGTAGATTTTACTCCTTCCGCATTGTAGCTCACTTTCTCTATTACATTGTTTTCATTGCGGAATTCAATGTTTTCTCTTATAATAACATCAGGACTAAGATATAAAGTTAATCCTACGATAAGCCCTAATCCGATCTGGGCAATTATCTTGAATTTACCATGCAGTCCTTCCTTGTCTTTCTTAAAAACCTTTATATAATCATCAAGAAAACCCAGTGATCCCAACCAGACAGTAGTGATCAGCATCAGAATAATGTATATATTATCTAGCCGGGCACAGAAAAGAGTAGGGATCAGAATGGCTATAATAATAATAATTCCCCCCATCGTAGGCGTTCCTACTTTACTTAGCTGCCCCTCCAAACCTAAGTTCCTGACAGTATCTCCTATTTGCAGTTTCTGAAGTTTATTGATGATACGACGTCCGATAATAGTGGAGATAAGCAATGACAGAACAAGGGCAGTAGCAGAACGAAAGGAAACATACCTGAACATACCCGCTCCGGGAAAATCCAACTTGTCTAAAAAATCAAATAAATAATATAACATCTGATGTCTTGGTTTTATATTTTATTATTCCGCAAATATGTCTTTCACTATTTCTCTGTCATCGAAATGATGTTTCACTCCTTTTATATCCTGATAATCTTCATGTCCTTTTCCGGCAATAAGGATTACATCTCCTTCCTTAGCCAAAGTACAGGCAGTTTTGATAGCCTGAGCCCTATCCACAATCAACAATGCCTTTTTCATTTGCTGGCTATTCAGTCCATCTGCCATATCGTTGATTATAGCCTGCGGTTCTTCCCAACGGGGATTGTCAGATGTAAGAATTACCTGGTCACTTAGACGAACTGCCTCACGGGCCATGATCGGACGCTTGGTCTTATCTCTGTTTCCTCCGCAACCGACAACTGTGATGACACGCCCGTTGCCGTCCAATACTTCATGGATAGCTTCCAGCACATTGGTCAGGGCATCGGGGGTATGTGCATAATCTACAATAGCTGTATAATTCTGCGGAGAACGTATTGTTTCGAATCGTCCGGCTACAGGTTTCAATGTACTCAGAATGACCAAAGCCTGATCCGGGTCTTGTCCCAGCAACATTGTTGCACCATAGACAGCAAGAAGATTATAGACATTAAATACTCCTACAAATTGTACTTGCAGTTCCCGTCCATTAATTTCAATGGCAGTACCATCGAAATGCTTTTCTATTATTTTACCTTTAAAGTCTGCTAAAGAACGGACAGAATAGGTATATTTCTTCGCCTTTGTATTCTGGAGCATGACCTCTCCGTTCTTATCATCTGTATTGGTCAGCGCGAATGAATCTTCCGACAGGTTATCAAAAAAGGCCTTTTTAGCTTTCAGGTATTCTGCCATTGTTTTATGATAATCGAGATGATCCTGAGTTATATTAGTGAATATCCCGCCTGCAAACTTCAACCCGCTTATCCTTTTCTGGTGGATAGCATGCGAACTTACTTCCATAAAGGCATAATCACATCCGGCATCCACCATCTTTGCCAGCATCTCATTCAAAGAGATCGGATCGGGAGTGGTATGTGTGGCATGATATTCCTTGCCCTCTATATAATTTGCTACAGTAGACAATAACCCGGCTTTATATCCCAACCGTCTGAACATTTCGTATAGAAGGGTAGCAGTAGTTGTTTTACCGTTTGTACCTGTTACTCCCACTAATTTAAGTTTAGAAGACGGATCGCCATACCAATGAGTAGCTATTTTTCCGGCAGCATCGGCTGTATCTTTTACTTTTATATAAACAATATCATCATCTGCTATTTCTATCGCTTCCTGATAAACAATAACCTTAGCTCCCAAGTCCAACGCATTGCTTATATATTGATGACCGTCTACCTGAACACCTTTCAGCGCTATGAATACCGATCCTTTGATGACTTTTCTTGAGTCGGTAAATATTCCTTTTACCTTTATATTTTCATCACCCTTTATTTCCAGGATGTCTATATCTTTTAATAAATCCGTCAACTTCATACCATTCATATATTAATCGTTCCTAACCCAGTTCTATAGTAACAATAGAGCCTTTTGCCACCTTACTATTTGCATTTATCGACTGTTTCTTCACTTTGCCTGCACCTACAAGCTTAACTTTCAATCCTTCATTTTCGAGTAAAAACACTGCATCGCGTGCCCCCATTCCGATTACATTCGGCACATAGCCTTTTTGCACTGGGCTGCCTTTCAGCTGTATCTTACCCGAAACAGTATCTTTTGTTGCTCTTATCCAATCCGTCTTCTCTCCGCCAAAAGAAAAAGCCTGGTCTAATCCGTCCAATACGATTTGGGTATTTTGCATTGATCCGTTTTTCACTACCGGGATCAATGAGTTCACCGTATCCTTAGGCGCTTCTACCGGAGTTGAAGCCAGATTTTTGGCATATATGCCTTCTGCAATTCTTTTGAATACGGCTCCCGGCATCAATCCCCCCGAAGGAATACCTTGCGGGCGGCGTATCCCTACAAAGCATGTATATTGAGGATTATCAGAAGGGAAGTAACCACAAAACGACACATAATACGAACCGTCATACCCGCCTCTCGAGGCAATCATAGCTGTCCCCGTTTTACCTGAAATGGGAAACAGTTTGGAGTCCACAGTACGGCCTGTACCATCTGTAACTACTCCTCTTAATATTTCCCTTATCTGATTCAATGTACGTTCTGAGCATAAAGACGGGTTTACCACATTAGCCTCAAATTCCTGATATATTGTGCCATCCTTTGTTATGGCTTTTGTATGGAATGGCTGTATCATCTTTCCGTTATTCGCTATCCCATTGTAAAACATCAACATATAAATAGGAGGAACCTGTGTCTCATACCCGAATGACATCCATGGAAGGGTGGTCTTGGAAAACGGATTTGCCTTATCGTCAGGAAAACGGATAGCGGAAGTTCCTTCTCTTCCTTGCAGGGGTACATCCCATTCCAGTTTTTTGGTAAGTCCCATGTCATGTATCTTTTGCACATACCGTTTCGGGTCTTTTTCATATCCTTTCAGTATCATTTGGGAGATAACTGTATTCAGGGAAGAATACATACCCTTAGTCACTGATACATAACCCTTATTTACGCCTTTTCTGTAATCATGGTCGTTTACATCTCGTCCCTTATACTTGAATACTCCCCGTCCCACATAAAATGAATCGGTAGGAGTAACTACTCCGTCTTCGAGAGCGACCATCAGTGAAACCGTTTTGAAAGTAGAACCCGGCTCGGACATATAAGAGAATGCGTTGGGATTACCCTCCGCATAAACTCCTTCCGACATCCTGTCCAGGTTGGTGATTGCTTTTATCTCGCCTGTAGCTACTTCCATCACAATGGCAACACCTGATTCCGCCTTTGTTTCCACTAACTTATCATATAAGGCTTTCTCTGCCATATCCTGAATATCGACATTCAATGTCGTTTGGATATCATAGCCATCGATCGGTTCTTCTAAAATAACATCTATCCAACGGCCTTGAACGCGCTGACGTGTTTTAAGTCCCGGTAAACCTTTCAATAAGGAATCATATTTTAACTCGACTCCACTGGCACCCCCCGAATCATAATCTTTATAAATAGACCCGACAGTACGCCCAGCCAATCGTCCGAAAGGCTTTCTACGCATCGTTTTTTCCTCAGTGAATAGCCCACTCTTGTTACTACGCTGATTAAAAAACGGATAGGTCAGTATTTCTTTCAGTTCTATATAATTAATATCCGGGCCGATAATTCTTACATAACGGCTGCGGACTTTAACCTTCTTGTCTATATTGTTTTTCTTGTTATATGCAATCTGTTCCAATTCTTTCCGGCTAAGTTCCCAGCCATCGAGAATAGTTTTTTTATACTGAGCAGCCGTCTTACCCCTAAACTTTTTGGCTAAATCCTGAGAAAGCGGTGTTACATATTTCATCAGGGTATCTTTCTTTATCCCATCAGCCATAAAGTCCATATATACCCCATACAAGGGTTCACTTGTTGCCAATAATCTCCCGTCATCAGCATATATATTTCCTCTGTTGGGACGCACCTCATGGTCTTTTTTTACAGTTTCCTGTTTTCCAAGTTCGCGCCAGACAGAACCTTCCGAATATTGTATCTTTACTATACAAACAGTAATCGCCACAAAGACCAAAGACAGCAACAGGACTAACCAGCCGTAACGACTGACTGCCACATTTTTTACTGCATTTTCAGATTTCTTCGCCATTATTCCGTTTCCCTATTTACTCTTTATTTTATATATTGGTTCTTTTGGCTGACTGATGTCCACTCCGCTCTTTTTCACCATTTCTTCCACCTTTGTTTCACGGCTGACTCCTATCAGTTCGGAAGCAATGGCAGACGATTCATACTTTACATCCTTAAGCTCACGCTGTAAAGACTCTATCTTAGCCCTTTTCTCTATGCAACTGTAACGATTGCTGATATACAAAACCAAGATGATAAAAACCGTAACAATAAAACGGGCATTCTTCCAGAAGAAGTCTTCGGTAAATACCGTTCCTCCCAGAATATACATCATTTTTTTCTTTACATCTTTCGGTTTCATTTTCCTGTTATTGAGCTCCTAACTCCTTATATTATATATCGTATATTATTTTATTATAACTTTTCGGCGATACGCAATTTCGCACTTCTGGAACGGGGATTGACATTCTGCTCCTCCTCCGAAGGCACTATTACTTTATTATTCACCAACCTGAAAGGCGTTTCAAAATTGCCATATATATCTTTTTCTATTTTTCCTTCAAAGTTCCCTGTTTTAAAGAAATTTTTCACCAAGCGGTCTTCCAGAGAATGATAGGTAATCACTGAGATTCTTCCTCCTGATTTCAGTATATTCAATGCCTGGCTTAACATATCCTTCAATGCTTCCATTTCTCCGTTCACCTCGATCCGCAGAGCCTGAAAAGCCTGAGCCTGTACTTTATTCTGTTTCTCTCCTTTGCCTATAAAAGAAGTAAGTGTGCCTAAAAAATCACTTACCTTCTCATATGTTTTATTTTTCCTGAAATTTACGATTGCCGAAGCGATACGCCGCGATTGTTTCAACTCTCCATACAAGTAGAAAACATCAGCCAATTGACCTTCCGTATAAGTGTTTAGTATATGTGCGGCTGTATTCTTCCCCATCTGGTTCATCCGCATATCCAGAAGACTATCTTCGAAACGGAAAGAAAACCCCCGGTTTTCATCATCAAAATGATGAGAAGAAACACCCAGATCGGCAAGGATGGCATGGACCCCTTCCACATTGTGGTACAGCATAAAATTTTCCAGAAAACGGAAATTACTTCTCACGAAGGTGAACCTGCCATCAGGCTCTATATTCTCTATGGCTTCTTCATCCTGATCAAATGCATACAGATGACCTTCACTACCTAGTCTTGATAGAATTTCCCTTGAATGTCCGCCTCCCCCGAATGTAACATCTACACAAACGCTATCCTGACGGAGAAGTAATCCGTCCACACTCTCCTTGAGTAGTACCGGTATGTGATATACATAGTCCATGATCAATCGTTTTGCGTATTGTTATTCATCAAAGTTTGTATCCGGGCTCCAAAATCATCCGCCGGAATAAGCGTTTTCTCCAATTCTTCTTTTGCCCAGACCTCAATCGTATTATCTACTCCAATGAATCTCACATCGGAGGCTATACCTGCCATCTGGCAATAACGTTTCGGAATCAGGATGCGCCCGTTCGTATCTATCTCTAACCGTTCTGCATCAACGACAAATTGCCGGAACAAGGCTTGTTGCTCCCTGTCCCACCTATTCAGGCGCGAACGCAGTCTGGCCAGTTCTTCTTCCCATACTTGCAACGGATAAAGCACCAAACAATTTTGGAAAACATCTTTCCTGAGTATCAATGTATTCTGGTCAGAAGACTGTAATATCTTCCGAAAAGCAGCCGGCACAAAAACCCTTGTTTTTGCATCGATCTTAGCTTCGATATTTCCCAGAAATTGCAACATTAACACTTTGTATTTTAACATTATACAGTTATCCGATGTAAAGATATAAAAATAAAACACTTTTCCCCACTTTTCCCCACTTAAATTTGCTCATTTTTTTATCAACAACATGTTAATAACTTTTCAACATATATATGTGTTTGATATTTTGATAAATACATGCAGTTATTAACCGACAATTAACAAGTTGTCAACATAAGAAAAAATACAGTAACAGCCAAGCATAGAATCAGATACATAAAAGCCATTAATTACATAAGTTTTCAACAAACTGTGAAAACGATATTAACAATACTAAATGTTTGTTTATGAAATGTTTATATTCATCTATTAACATTAAACTAACATCTTATTAACATTTAAGACAACGAATCAGACAACCAAATTGGAATTGTTCATTTCCGGAAAAAAATAATCCTCAAGAAAGAAGACGATATCAACAGGATATCAACAAGTTTTCAACATAAATAAGATGCTATATTACAAGATATTGCATATACTTCCAGTCAATAATTAATAAGTTATGAACAGAAATACAAGATTTTGTTATGAATAAGAAATGAACATGTTATAAACAACATAAATACATCACAATCAATAACTAATAGATTTTTTCAATAATACAGATTAATATTTATCAACATAGTCTATTTTGAGGTTAAACCAAATAAATTTACTCTGAATACATTTTTATCCTGACAGATTCTCCATTGGTAAAACATGATAATAATACCTATTATCGATAACTATCAGGCTATTGGAATTCGGAAATACTTAGCCAATACAAGCATATATAATACAAAAAAATGATGTATCTTTGCACCCATTAAAAAAACGATAATCATACTTACATCTCATCCTTATGGAAGAAAAAATCATTATCCTAGATTTCGGATCACAGACAACCCAATTAATTGGCCGCAGGGTCAGAGAGCTGAATGTATATTGCGAAATTGTTCCATACAATAAATTCCCGTTCGATGACAAAACAGTAAAAGGCGTTATCCTTTCAGGTAGTCCTTTTTCGGTAAACGATGTTGATGCATTCAAACCCGACCTGAGCCCGATAAGAGGAAAATATCCTATACTTGGCATTTGTTATGGAGCCCAATATCTTGCCTATTCATCAGGAGGAAAGGTAGAAAAAGGCGATTCCCGCGAATATGGGCGGGCACACCTGACCAAGATAAACAGCGGAGAAGCTTTATTTGATGGAATAGCCGAAGGAACACAGGTATGGATGTCTCATGGAGATACAATTACCTTGTTACCCGAAAATTTTGGAATAATAGCCAGTACTGCCGATGTGGCTGTAGGAGCTTACAAAATAAACGGAGAACCGACTTGGGCGGTACAATTTCATCCTGAAGTATTCCATACCACAGATGGCACACGTCTGTTAGGTAATTTCCTGAATATGTGCCAAATGAAGCGCGACTGGTCTCCTGCTTCATTCATCGATTCTACTGTTGCCGAACTAAAAGAAAAGTTGGGAAATGACAAAGTGATACTGGCTCTGTCAGGAGGTGTGGATTCTTCGGTTACTGCTGTATTACTAAACAGGGCTATTGGCAAAAACCTGACTTGTGTATTTGTTGATCATGGCCTTTTGCGTAAGAATGAGTTTGAAACTGTATTACGCGACTATGAGCATCTGGGACTGAATGTAATAGGGGTGGACGCCAAGCAACGTTTTTACAAAGAACTGGCCGGAGTAACCGATCCTGAAAAGAAAAGAAAGATTATAGGCAAAGGATTTATCGATGTGTTCGACGAAGAAGCTCATAAACTTAAAGACATAAAGTGGCTGGGGCAGGGTACTATCTACCCGGATATCATTGAGTCATTATCAATCACAGGCCATGTAATAAAATCGCATCATAATGTAGGCGGATTGCCTGAGAAGATGAATCTTAAACTGGTAGAACCTTTACGCCTGCTCTTCAAAGACGAGGTACGCCGCGTAGGGCTCGAATTAGGTATGAAAGAACATCTTATCAAGCGTCATCCGTTCCCTGGCCCGGGACTTGGTATCCGTATACTTGGAGATATTACCCCTGAGAAGGTAGAAGTAATCCAAAATGCAGATGACATCTATATAAAAATGCTTCGTGAATACGGGCTATACGATCAGGTATGGCAGGCAGCAGCAATCCTGCTTCCTATCAAATCGGTGGGGGTGATGGGAGATGAACGGACTTATGAAAACACAGTAGTGCTTCGTGCCGTAACTTCTACAGATGCCATGACAGCCGACTGGGCGCATTTGCCATATGAGTTCCTTGCTAAAGTATCAAATGAGATCATCAATAAGGTACGAGGCGTAAACCGTGTAGTGTATGACATCTCGTCTAAGCCGCCGGCAACCATCGAGTGGGAGTAATTTTTTAGTTAGATTTTATCACAAAAGAAAAGTTAAGACTAACTATTCTCTCTTACAAACAGGCTATTTAAGAGCAATTCGTTGAAAATGTAAATTTTAAGATTTTCAACCAAAATATAAAAAGTGAACCCTAAAAGTGTGCCCTCAATTTGGTGGGGTACACTTTTTTTTGTTCATTTGTGAAAAATCAATTTACTATGGCTAACGATACTAAAATACATTTCTTTACCAAATCGGGAGACCCTGAGACACCGCAAGTCATATATATGCAGTTCAGCTATTATGAAAGAATGAAATTTAGCATCGGAGAAAAGATTAAGCCCATACTTTGGAATAAAGAACTTGAAAGATGTATAATATCCAATAGCCTTACACAAACACAAGAGCGTCATGCAAAACGAGTAAACAAATTTATAGACCATTTAGAAAAAGAAATTGGTGTTCGCTTGTCAAATAAAAATAAATTTATCCCAAACCCGTCTTATTGGGATATTTTCTATATAAAAGAGCATGCAAGAAAGGTTATACGTAGCTATAAAGAAAAAGCAGTAGAAGAAAAAACCCAACAAGAACTTACACCTGCTCAATATTTTGCACAATACATCAACACTCTACCTCAAAGGGTTATAAAGAGAACAGGGTTATATATGTCAGCCAATACCATTGAACATCATAAGATTGTATTAAAACGGTATGAGAAATTTATTAGGGACGGGCGATGGGTTGATAGATTTGAACTGTTTGATAAGAAATTTGAAACCCTTTTCGAAACATGGTGCTACAAAAGTCAAAATTATACTCCTAATACTATTGCTACTACATTTTCAATAATGAAAGTATGGTTAAACCAAGCGGAAGAAGACGGGTTAATCAAAACACGAGATTTTCATAGTTGGAAATCTAAATCTGATGATGTCGTACATATATACTTAACGGATGAAGAAATAGAACGTATGTATAAAATAGAATTTACCGATGAAATCAGGAAACAATATAAATTTGACCATAAATCAAACATTGAAGAAACTCGTGATTTATTTGTGATAGCTTGTAATCTTGGATTGAGATTAGCGGATTGGGATAAACTAAACTATTCAGAATGGAACTTTGAAAAGAATACTATCACGGTGAATACGTCCAAAACAAAAGAACGTGTTACTATCCCTTTGTCTAATACTGTAAAGGAGATTTACAAGAAATACGAGGGTAATTTACCTCGTCCTATCGACAAGAGCCATCTAAACAAACAGCTCCAAAAGTGCGGTGAAATCGCAGGAATCAATGATAATATATTTATTCTTGAAAAGAAAGGTGGTAAAGCAGAAGAAAAACATTATAAAAAATATCAACTCATATCTTCCCATTGTGGACGTAGAAGTTTTGCGACAAATCTATATAAAAAATGCAAGAGTTCTCTTATGGTTATGAAGTTCACAGGTCATAAAACCGAAGACAGTTTCTATAAATACATTTGTGTCGATAAAATAGAAAATGCAGAAGATGCACAACAATATTTTAGAGCAACTATCCCACAAGCCACTGTTCCTGTCGTAGCCACAGCATCCTCAGGCAAGTTGGGTAAGTTGTAGACTACGCATAAATGGACATTACCAATAATTCCCCGTACAACCCCCTTCCACATCCCCCTATGGCGGTCCCTGACATCCGTATCCCTTAAAAAATAAAAACTAAATTCAAGTACTCAAAAAGGGGGGCCTTGGTTTCTTGTATATCTTGTTATTCAGAAAAAATTTTCTGAAAAATTTTACCATTTTCAAAAGTGACTTTCCATTTCACGGACATATCAAAACAATGTGTCGGGAGCTATCAGAACAACATGGTAATTATACTATAAGAAAGAATTAAAAGGATTATCGTTTATCCCTATCGGGAACACTCTAATCGACTACACACCTACCTGTAAAATTATTTTCAATCTTATTTCATTGATAATATACTGTTTAAAGAATATCTTAACATTTTTATTCGTTTACTATTGACTTTGTCATTTCTTTTCCTAAATATAGTTATATAAGAATTTCAGTGATGAGATTCTTGGGATGTGG
>JAITVH010000046.1 GCA_031285905.1 Prevotella sp. | reverse complement strand
ACAGCTATGAATACGGATAATCTCAGTATTTATAAGACAGGCGGCGGCAAAGTTGATTTTTCTGTTATCGACAAGCCGGCCGGATTGCTCGAAATACAAACAAAAAAGGGGGATATAGTACAAATAACAGACAAATCGTTACAAACCGTATTTCCAAAACCAATAGAGCATCTTGAATCAGAACAAAATGCTTATGGGATAAATTAAAGACAGATTGGGGTTATTGTCCGGTGCTAATACCGGACCGATAGTAAAGGAACCGTTGGGGGAAAGCGGTTCCTTTATCTTTTATATCCTTTTTATTCTTTAGGCTTATTTCTCCTTCTCCAATCCTGAGGCGCCATGGCATAGAAGGTTTTAAAGCATTTTGTAAAATACTTTGTTGATGAGAAACCAAGTTCGAATGCAATCTCGGAAATATTCATATGATGCTTATTGTCCAGCATACTGGCCGCCTCTTGCAACTTAAGATTAAGAGTCAGCTCGTTTGGAGTAAAACCTGTGATTTCTTTTATTTTCATATATAATTTACTCCGCCCCATACCGAGTTCGACAGCCAGTTTGTTCATATCGAATTCAGTATTATTAAAGTTTTCCCTGATAACCTTTACAGCTCTGTCTATAAGAATTTTGTCCTGTTCGGCAAGCGTATCAAACGGCATTACAATCTCTTCCTGATCAGCAAATTTCTTATAAAGGATCAGGCGGTTTTTTATCAGGTTATTACAACGCGTAATCAGCATTTTTATATTGAATGGCTTTGTAATATAAGCATCGGCGCCAAACATATATCCGTCAATAATCTGGCTGTCGGAAGTTTGAGCCGTTAGAAGTACAATCGGAATATGCGCCGTATCGACATTGTTTTTCATTTTGTAGCACAGTTCTTTTCCCGAAACTTCCGGCATCATTATATCACTTATAACCAAGTCAGGTTGTATCTTATATATCATATCCAACCCCTCTTTACCATTTATCGAGGTATATACATTGTAATACGGAGCAAGTGAGTCCGTAAGCATTTCTAATAATGACTCGTTGTCATCAACCAATAATATCACAGGTTTTTCCCCGTCTATCGTGATACTTTTCTCTATCAGTACATCACCATCTCCCTCATAAACAGGCATATCTATAGCCTTTACATCTTTATTTACATTATTATGGTTCAGTTCTTCCTCCGAAAAGTGTGACGTCCCTAATTTGAGGGCGATAGTGAAAACACTGCCCTCATTCACCGTACTTTCTACCGAAATATCTCCTTTATGGCTATTGACAATTTCTTTCGTAAGGGCAAGGCCGATACCTGTACCTAATGTAAGCCCTGAAGATCTGTATTCCAATTGATAAAACCGTTCAAATACTTTATTTAATGATTCCTGAGGAATACCTATTCCGTTGTCTATTATCTGAATAAGTACATCCGCCTTCTGCAATTTAACTTTCAGGGTGATTTCTCCTCCGGGAGAAGTATATTTAAAAGCATTTGAAAGAAGGTTATAGATCGCTTTCTGAAAATGTACCGGATCTATATAGACATAAATTTCTTCATCTGAATACTCTAACTTGTACTTTATTTGTTCCTTTATGGCATAGTCTTCGAATGAACTGTATATTTCTTTAATATAGGTTATAAGCTCGACACACTTAATGTTTAATTTATAAAACCCTTGTTCTTGCTTTCTGAAATCGAGAAGTTCTGAAATAAGATTCTGCAAATGGTTTGTATTCTTAAGGATCTTGGCAAGTTTATTATACAATTTCGAGCTTAGATTTTCTTGCAGGAGAAGCGTTTCCACTTGTCCTTTAATCAACGTGAGAGGTGTTCTGAATTCGTGAGACACACTTGTGAAAAATTTCAACTTGGTACGGTTCAGTTCTTCTATTCGCTCTTTATCTTTACGTTCAAACTCCAATGTTGTCTCCATTTTCGTTCGCCACAAATAAAATCTAAAAAAACCGACAATGGCTAACAGCATCAATATACCGTATATTATAAAGGCAACTGTAGTCAAATAGAATGGTGGATGGATATGGATGTTCAGAGAATATACTTTTTCTTTCCTCTCTCCCTGCTGCGATATTTCACGAACAAGCAATGTATAATTCCCAGTATTCAGATTGGTATATGAGACAGACCTCGTCCTTGCCGGTAACCAATCCTGATCAAAGCCTTCCAGCCTGTACTCGTACTTATGGGTCATCGTTCGCAAATAGTTCGATATTGCAAACTCGACAGTAATGTTATTCTGATTATATTTCAAGTCGATTTCCGAACAAAGAGGCAACGTTTCTTTCAGTATACCGAACTTGTCGCCGGGTAGAACCTGTTGATTATTTATGAATAGCTTATCAAAAAAGAGGGAATAACCTTTATCGACTTTATCGAGATCACTCTCGGCAAAAGATACCAGTCCGTTTATTCCTCCGATAAATATTTCTTTGTCCCGCGTTACATAGCCGGAATTACCGATATTGAAGCCCACAATAGGAAAACTGGGGGAAGATATAAATAAATCCCTGTCCGGATTTACCGGATCAAATAAAGCAAAGCCTTTGTTATGTAATAATATAAGCTTACCCGACGGAGCTTCTGATATATCATAACAATAATTGTTCAGTAACCCATCCTTCTCTTCCGTATAGTTATCAAAATCATCTGTTTCCGGATTGTATTTATAAATACCCGAACCCATTGTCGCAAAGAACAATTCGCCTTTGCTGCTTTCGAATATGCTTTCAATGTTGAAACGCCCGATCGATCTTTTGTTTGACTCGTCATAGAGATAATCCTTTACTTTGCCCATCTTCAGATTTATGGAGCAAAGTCCGTTATCGATCGTCCCCCACAAACGGTTTTTGCTATCGATAAGAAATGTGCTAAGTCCGATTTGCGATATTGCTTTTTGTGTAACCGGATTATTACTTACCGGATAAAAACGCTCGGTATCGATGTCCATTTTTACCAGTCCCGACTGTGTCAATAAATAGAGTGCGCCATCGTAATACTGCATCTTATTGACAGTGTTACTCGGTAACGATCCGGGACTATCATTTTCACTGATCACTCTGAATGTTTTTGTCTTCACATCGAATATAACCAACCCCCTTTTATGCATGCCAATATAAAGCAGGTCTTTTTTCTCATTATACCATATGGCTTTCTGGTTATACCCGATAAGAGATTCCGAATCGGATTTATTAATCAGATAACGGGAAAACTCACGAGTTTTCAGATTTAAACAATTCAAAGCCCCTCCTTCTGTGCAAACCCAGAGATTATTATACTTATCCTCTGTCATCCTCCCTACATACGGGAAACTCAAACTGCTGCCGATAAGAGAATTAGACTCATAAAAACGAAAAATATCCGCATCAGGGTTGAAATAATTAACTCCGCCAAAGTATGTGCCGACCCATATGGTGCCCTGCTTATCCTTGTACAGGGAAAATACGGATGAATGGCTAAGGCTATGCGAAACATTATCATTGCTTACATACTGTTTCCACTCTTTAGTATCGGGGCTGAACTTGTTTAAACCATAGAACGTAGCCACCCACATATTACCGGAATCATCTTCGGCAAAACTTCTTATCTGATTGTTGGATATGGAATTAGCTCCGTACTGATGAGTATAATTAGCCTTAATATTTCCCGAAAGATCCATTACATAGACGCCATCATAGAAAGTTCCGATCCATAGATTATCTTTTCGGTCCTGATAACTCCGATTGACATATAATTTATCCTCAATACATTTTTGCTCTTTCCCGTTTTTGCCGGATATAAAATACAATCCGGAAAAAGTACCTATCCATACAGAACCGTCTTTGGCACAATACAGTGAAGTGATAGCAGTTTTAATATCATTGAGAGTAGCATATTCCTTAAATTGTTTCGACTGCTCATCGTATTGCAATATCTTATTCTTCACAGCGACCCATAGTTTACCGTGTGCATAAGTAATAGACATAACCCCTCCCCGTTGTATGCTCTCAAACTTCTGCGTGTGAATATCATAGCGAACCAAATCTCTATTGCAACGCAAATAGATTGCCCCCTGCTGATTGCCACATATTTCGTATATCGTATTCCACGAGAGTCCTTCGCCCTTTCTATCGGGTCTGAATACTTCTATCTCATGTCCATTATATCTGTTCAACCCCTCCGTTGAACCAAACCACATGACCCCAAACTCATCCTGATATATAGACATGATGTTCACTTGAGACAATCCGTCTTTTGCTCCCAATTGATAAAAATAAATATCGTTGCCAGCCGATACCGTCAGATGAAGACAGAAGAGTATGAAAGTCAGTATATTTCCGGTGAATATGGATTTAATCGACATTTATTGTTTGGTATAATGTTATAAAGTCTTCTAAGGTATAACAAAAATCAATCATAAGTCAAGTTTCCCTTTTTTCTCGTCTTTATACTTTTGAGTAAGTAAGCGTAAGAAAGTCCCGATTTGAGAAATGGCAGCCTGAGTTTCTCCTGATATTTCTTTTTTCTGTAATTTCATCAACAAGAAACCATATAAAGCTGAAAAACATGTTTCTAATTCCGGAATATCTTTATCTGGCGATTTTGAACGCAATTCTACAATGAAAGGTAATGTTCTGTAATACTGTTCCGAATATTTATCTTCGTCTGCCTTTTTGAGCAAACGTATATGCAATTCGGTGAGTTCCGATATAATATTTTTATTTATAATCAAATGTCCGCTATCAACGACATTTTCTCTTCTCATCATATCAATGAGATTCTCATACCATTCCCTTATTTCTTTCTTAACATTATCCGGCTGATTGAATTGTGAGATAATCTGCTCTTCTATCTTATCTATATCCAAGTTGCCGGCACGTATCAGGTCTTCTACCTGCCACATATAAATAAGGTACTCGGCAATATTCTCTTCTTTAAGTTGTTGAGCTATGAGCATTTCATTTTGTTTTATTGTAACAAAAGTACAAAAAATCTTCGTTCGTCATATTCCGAAACTCATAACTAAAAGCTATCTTTGTCTTTCGTTTGTCATGGAAAATTTACTCGATCATCTGAACAAGCAGCAATGTGAAGCTGTAGAATACATTAACGGGCCCTCTCTGATTATTGCAGGAGCAGGTTCGGGAAAAACACGTGTGCTAACATACAAAATAGCTTACCTGATGCAAAGCGAATACATGCCGCATAGTATTTTGGCTCTTACCTTTACCAACAAGGCGGCTAAGGAAATGAAAGAGCGTATCGCTCAACTGATAGGCTGGCAATACGCACGCTATCTTTGGATGGGAACTTTCCACTCTGTGTTTGCACGTATTTTGCGAACTGAAGCCGAGAAGATAGGTTTTACTTCCAATTTTACAATATTCGACTCCGCCGATTCACGCAACCTGATTAAAACGATTATCAAACAGTTTCAGCTGGATGATAAAATATATAAGCCTGCACGTGTACAGGGCACCATATCGAATGCGAAGAATGCTTTGATCTCTCCGCAGATGTACGCGCAGAACAAAGAGCTGGTTGAATACGATCAACGGTCAAAAG
>JAITVH010000039.1 GCA_031285905.1 Prevotella sp. | reverse complement strand
ATTATCTCCACGCTGCATAGCACTTTCCAACCATGGTCTATTGTATGTCTCCCAAATAAAATCATCAAAAGCTTTTGTTCCTTCTTTTATTCCTTTTGTCTCTAACTGTAATTTAATTTTACTCCAATCATCAATAGATAACATATTAAAACCTCCGGGGTGGTCAAATTTTCCAGTCAGCATATATACATTTAAGTCGGTGACAGATTGACCAGAAACTTTATTTACTGTTGTTAATTCATTGTATAAAACTTTCAATCCTCTTTCTTCTCCATCCGCCAAGTCACTCCATCGACCGATAAATGTAGTTGTCTTATTGGGTGTACTTGTTATGGGTAATCTATCCGGTAAATAAACCGATTTAACTTGAATTATCCTGACAACAGAAGGTAGATTTCCAGCCTCTCTCACCACATCATCCGCCAACCTCTTCACATCCTCTTCCGTTGCATTAGCGAATTTTCCCGTAAGAGCATTTGCCCCTTTCTTATTAGCCAAAACGACCAATATGTCTTTGTTCTGCTCAGTCTTAACATACCCTACCAACACTTCATCGTCCGTTGCCTTGACAAAGAGATTTCCATAAGTATTGTCAGGTATAAGATATTCAACAACCTTTCCGTTCTCAACGGCACGGTTCAGCAAAGTTTTAACTCCCTGCTCCGTCACCCCTCTTTCCAGTTGTAAAACCAAGCGGGTTTCCACATACAGTTTCTGGCTGAAGCGTACAATTTTCGGCGTTACAGCAGCTATACCCTTGATTGTTTGCCCGATAACAGGCCCTATGGCATAACCTGCCAGATAAGCCATAGCCATATCTGTTTGCCCGGTGTTCAGATAGTAAACCACGGCAAGGCCATCCACCACAATGGCTACATTCCCGAACGGTACACTGGCTATACCTGCCACCAGAGATCCGGCATCTATAGCTTGCTGTACACATGTTTTTTCCAATGTGAATTTACAATCGAATATTGTAGGACTAATGCTGTACCTTTCACCCCTGATATCATAATAGGTCAGCCTCCAACCTGCTTCTTTTTCCGCATATAATTTTCCTAAATCAACGCCTTCATCAGCTACATACTGTTCTTTTAACTCTTTAGACTCACTTGTTTCCGTATTCAATGAATATAAAGCATTGGTTTCTGTATCCAACAAATAATAGACAGCTCTTATAGCATTACCGGTTTGATTCTCTTTTATTTCGGTTTTACCCAAAATTCTCTTTGTCAGGAAACTGTGTTCTGATGCGCTTCTTTCCTGTTGTGTCGCTTTTTCGATGACATGGATATACTGTTTCTGTTTCTTGGGAACTTTTTTATAGAATTGAATCAGGGAAGTTCCAAAAGCAGGAAATTTAGTCTCGTTGTTTATGGTAAGCAGATTCTCCGCCGATGCTTTTAAATCACCGGAGATGTCGCTTCCAAAAGCAAAATATGTTTTCCACTCAAGTTCTCCTGTAGCCTCAGTGTTTCTTACAACAAGCACATAGATACCTTTCGTTTTTGAAATTTCACTGTTTTCAAAAATATCTTTGGCAAACTTGCTCCCTTCCGTTGGGGAGAAAGTGCAGGTAACTTCTATAAATCTGACATACAATTGAACGCCCGAACTCACCTCCAGATATGCCAGTTTATGATTCAGTTCTTCTATATACGATGGTGTGAATATATCATTCCCTTTATAATTTACACCTTGATTTATATAGTGAAGGCTATTCAGCTGTACATTATCCAAGTCATCACCATACTTGTTTTGGGCATTCTTATGAATATCGGAATTAAGATTTTTTACTATTTTTTGCCCCCATGTTGTTGTTCCGTCCGCAGCTTGTACCGCATACCTGTGTTTTACATAGTAAGGGTCTTCGTCGCATTGGCGGATAATTACTATGCCTTGTGATTCCGCATTTTCTTTGGAACAATCACCGGTGTAATATTCAAATTCTGCCCCGTCAAAGATGTTTGGATTTTCTTTATTCTTCATCACATAATCATGCGTTGTCGAATATATTTCGGAACATCCTTCAAATACCTCTCGGATTAAATATACCTTATCACTACCTTTAATATCTTTTACAACTTCGATACCGGATAAAATGTCACTTCCATTTTTGTATTCCCATTTATTATTTTCATATTTTGCGGAATAAGGCAGATTATTAAATATTATACCCTCAATAGTACCCGAAGGAACAATATCGGATGTTTCACAAATGCTGCTATAATTGAATCGTACAGGAGTCCAATCAGCAAGGTAGAAAGTCCCTCCGATATACATCCCCTTGTCATCCCCATCCAGCGGATTGGCGAACCATGCAGGCATATCCATCACATCCCACTGCCATTTGGCAAGGTGTATTCCGCCCCCGTAGCTCATCAGGTTGAGTTTGTCCTCTTTGGCTATCTTTCCGCCGTAAGTACTGTCGAAAGTATGCGACAGCTTCCACCGGCCATGCCCCAGCTCGTGGGCGATTACCTGATTGACGTCCTCCCTGCTGTCCCTTATATTCTTCAGGAATATATATCCGAACTGCCTGCCCTGAGGCATGAAGCCCTGCGTATCCCTGTTTTTGCCGTCGCCGCTGTCGTCCATGACAAACAGGTAAGACGTCTCGGCTTCCAGTCCTCCCCTGTACGCT
>JAITVH010000027.1 GCA_031285905.1 Prevotella sp. | reverse complement strand
CCGGAAACGGTATCAATATGACTCTGAACAAGCATACTCACGTGAGGAGTGCCCTGTGCTGGAACACAGAAGTAGCAAAGCTGGTAAGAGCGCATAACGATGCAAACGTACTTACATTGCCCGGACGACTGGTTACTCAACGCGAAGCCTATGATATGATAGAGGTGTTTTTCAACACGCCGTTTGAAGGAGGAAGGCACCAGAGAAGAATAGATAAGATACCTTGTGTCTAAAATTAATATCAATATTCACAATAGAGGGGTTATTCTGATCGAATAGCCCCTCTAACTTTATCAGCAATCAACTCAAACACCATAATAGGATAGAAG
This sequence comes from Prevotella sp., assembly GCA_031285905.1. Taxonomy (GTDB): domain Bacteria; phylum Bacteroidota; class Bacteroidia; order Bacteroidales; family Dysgonomonadaceae; genus Dysgonomonas. The sequence continues at coordinate 44,369 of JAITVH010000027.1, read as the reverse complement.
TCATTTTAGTTGTTGATTCTACCTGCAAAAAAAGAAATGCCCTTTCCTTTCAGACTTTATATAAAAAATGAATTCATTTCCTTAAAAACCGTTTTTTGTTAAATTTAAGCCAATTCTTTTATACCATACCTCAAATATTCTTTTAATTTTGCATCCACCGAAGCACGAGTATGAACACATAACAAATTATACATGGAAATTACACAAAAGAAAATCGAAGAAATGGCTCCTAATGCCGATGCAGCGAAAAACGGGCGTGACCTTGTAAAAAAGAACAAATTCTCGAACTTAAAGATTTCAGCCGACAAAAATCTCATTTGGGGAGAATGTGCAGGAAGCGGAAAAAACCCTTATTATTGTTCAGCCGACTATATGGATGAACATAACCCTGTATTCAGATGCAATTGTCCGAGTCGTCAATTTCCATGCAAACATGCTTTAGGCTTACTTTATTCTTACGAGGCTAATAGTGGAGCTTTTTCAATTGCCGATATTCCCGACGATATTCTGTCAAAACGGGAGAAGATAGAAAAGAAACAGGAAAAAAAGACTCAGGAGAAAGAGAGTATTAAGGAAAAGGCCGATAAACCAAAGAAGGTAAACAAAGCTGCATTCACGAAAAAAGCTGATGCCCAGCTGAATGGTATAGAAATAGCCGGGAAAATATTGAAAGACATTGTACAAACAGGCTTATCTTCTGTGGATGCCAAAATAAGGAAGACATTGCAAGTGCAGGTAAAGGAATTGGGTAACTATTATATCAATGGTATACAAACAGCATTTAATAACCTGCTCCTCGAACTGGATGATGTAGAGAACGAAGAATATACACATGTAATCGACCAGATAAATTATATCTCGGCTCTACTGAAAAAAAGTACAGATTACCTGAATAAACGAAAAGAAGATCCTGAAGCCGAACCTGAGCTTAACTCTGCTATCGAAGAACAAATTGGGTATATCTGGAAATTAACAGAACTGATGCAATATGGCCTGTATGAAGAAAATGCTGAACTGATCCAGTTATCATTTAACAGCTATGACAATCCGGCGCGTAAAGAATATGTGGACGAAGGTATCTGGATGAACCTCAAAACGGGTAAAATCTATAAGACAAAGAATTTTCGCCCATACAAAGCTGCAAAATACATAAAGGAAGATAACAGTTCTTTTGATGTATTACAATTAAAAGAATTATTTATATACCCGGGAGACCAGAATCCGCGCGTGCGTTGGGAACCCGAAGCGGTGAAAGAACGTAAAGCCGAAATGAAAGATCTGGCATCCATATTGGCTTTCTCTTCTGATAATTATACTGAAACCGTCAAGTCTGTAAAAAATACAATAAAGAACCCATTAATGGATAAAAATCCCGTAGTACTTATTTCTTTAAACAAGGCTTATCTGAATGGAGAAAATCTTGTGGTGGAAGATAAACAGGGGAATAAACTGACACTAAAAGATATAAAGGAACAAAATGTATCTTCGGCTACCAATCTGAAAGCTATCCTTCCATCTCAACCCGAAGGATTTGCATTGACAGTGATGATTAATAATGATGTGCAGACAGGGCTATTGTCGGCACAGCCAATGTCATTAATCACGCCTGAGAAAATAATAAGATTGCTTTATTAATTTAAAAAAACAGAACGATGAGACTACAACCATTATATGACCTTCAACAAGAAATAAACCGATTATTTATCGCTGGGAGCAAATTTGCAAAAGGGGATCCACGTCTGCAAAAACATGTACCCGTATTAAACAAGCTGGGTGAGAAAGCTCCCATATTCAAAAAATTGGCAACAGATATAGAAGAATTATTAATTACAGACACACAACAATCGTCTGATAAACTGATGAGCATTTCCTCCTTACTCTATTCTGTTCTTTATACACAGGGCGAATTGATCGAGAGTGATGTAGAGGTAAAGGAACAAACGCCCAATGTGCCAATTGACGAAGTGAATACCGAATATTCTTACCTTCAGCTTAAACCTGTAATGCAAGCCCTTACCACAAGTAATTCGGGTAGACTGGAAATACTGAAAGATGCATTGGAACGGAATGTTTTTAACGACTCCCGCACTTATCAATACCTGGATATAGCATTGGGCGACAAATATGCCGAATTGTGCGACTATGTGGAAAAGACAATTATCCCCAAGGTAGGCAAGCCAATGATTCCATTCCTGATTAAGAATTTCAAATACGAAGATAAGACAGAAAACATCAGAAGGTTGCGGCTGCTCCACAAATTTGGGTATTTAAAAATCTATGATATGGTAGATACTATCATGTCATCGTCATTGCCAACCTTACAATCGGAAGCCATCCTGATAATGAGTGACAATCCGGCTAACGAAGAACTGATTATAAAACTGGCAGATGATAAGAACAAACAGGTAAGAGAAGCTGCTTATAAGGCATTAGCCAAATTAGGAACAAAAACAAGTATTGAAAAGCTCAAAGACATATATCTAAATAATAAGAATAAAACAAACCTACCATTAATAGTCACGGCACTAGCTTCCTCGAAGCTTCCATTTTTTTTTCAGGAAGTTTTTGATCAGGTGGTTAAGTCGTTCGAAGAATTCATTGCACTGAATAAGGATGAAAAAGATAAAGTGCTCTCTGACAAATTGGAACGGTTAAGCTACGAGCTTGAAATATTTGGAAATAAGAACAGGCCAGAGGTTATTGAATTCTTTAGCAGGGTATTGACCAACAAGGAGTACAATGACCTGATCTCCACCAAAAAGAGTTTGCTTGAATATACAGCATCAAACATTACTCAGGAAATTATCAAAGGGCTTAAATCTTTCTCAAAAGCCCAGGTTATAGAGTTCTATGAAACCAATATGGATAAGATTCCCGAAACCAATTGGAAACGTTCTTTATGGGGACACTATTTCTATGATGCCATAGAAGCCGAATATCCGAAAGAAAAGATGTTTGATATTTTCAGTCCCCAGTTCAAACGCAATATTGTTACGATAGATCATTTATATACAGCATATACCGATGACGAAGACTATTATTATACTTACTCCAGAAATTATACTACAAAAGTAGATGTAGATAAGATAGATAAGCGGTGGAAAGATGTCCTCTATGAATTATTTACCATCAATAAATATAAATGGAAGCATGAGCACGACAGGGCTCTGCGCCTCATTAGCGCCTGTGAACCTAAAAGCAAAAAACTGGATGACCTGCTAATATCCCTTACAGGAAAGACAATGCCAAACGATCAGGCAAGTGTATTTAAACTGATAATGAACAGAGAAATAGAGAATCGTTTCGAGGTTATTTACACCACAATGACTAAATATGCACTCCGCAGCTATTTCTATGGGTTGAACTGGCTCAAAAACACTGGATTCTGGACTCAATTCCCAAAAGAATATGCTACTAAATACAGGGGACTATATAAGAAAAACCCGTTGCAGATATATGAGGATATCGCGGAAGAAATAGAAAATAATCATAAATAATAAAAATATGACTCAAAAAAAAGAAGATGTACTACGGTTACCAGCCGAGTTATTATACGCACACGAACTGGAAGCATTAAAAGAAGAAGATAAGAAAGAAGAAAAACCTATCGGTTGGCAATTATCGCCAAAAGCTGTTCTTAAATTCGTTGTTGGAGGAAAAGCAAACGGAATCGATATCACGCCAAAATATATAGGCCACAACCGTCTTGTGGAAATAGCTATTGCCACCCTCTTGACCGACCGCTCATTGTTACTAATTGGAGAGCCGGGGACTGCAAAATCTTGGTTATCTGAGAACCTAACTGCGGCCATCTGCGGCGACTCGGCAAAGGTGATACAAGGTACAGCCGGAACAAGTGAAGAAGCTATCCGTTACTCATGGAACTATGCCATGCTTCTTGCTAATGGCCCATCAAACGAGGCTTTAATAAAAAGCCCAATCTATAGGGCAATGGAAACAGGAAGTGTCGCCCGCTTTGAGGAAATATCCCGCTGTGCATCCGAAGTTCAGGACGCCCTTATTTCCATCATGTCCGAGAAAACAATTGCAATATCCGAACTGGCAAAAGAATTGCCTGCAAAACGCGGTTTCTCCATTATTGCTACAGCCAATACAAGAGACAGGGGCGTTAATGATATGTCGTCAGCACTGAAAAGGCGTTTTAATATAATCGTCCTTCCAGCTCCTGCCAACCTTGAAACAGAAGTATCTATTGTAACCAAGCGTGTGGCTGAAATATCAAATAATTATCGCTTAAAAGCGAACCTGCCAACTAATGAAGCCATCGAAAAGATTGTTACCATCTTCCGCGAACTTCGCCAGGGTATAACACTGGACGAAAAACAGAAACTGAAATCACCTAGCGGAGTTATCTCTACTGCCGAAGCTATTTCTCTTATCACAAACAGCATGGCTCTTGCTGCCAGTTTCGGAGATGGTACTATTACCGATGAAGATATGGCTGCCGGACTACAAGGTGCGGTGGTGAAAGATGAAGATAAGGATAAGATAGTTTGGAAAGAATACCTCGAAAACGTAATGAAAAAACGTGGTGCTTCATGGCGCGGATTGTATAATACTTGTAGTGATATAAATGGGTAAGAAAAGAATTGAAAATTTGAAATTCAATAATGTTTTGGTTAAAGAGTTTGGAACTTTGCTATCAAATTGTGATTTGATAATATTATATAAGTTCAGGGCTTTGCCTGTAGGGGCAATCCCTTGTGGTTGCCCGCACTAATAAGAAGACAGGCGAGCACAAGGTTCTACCTCTACAGGCAAACCACGAAGTCGTTATATGAGTTGTTACAGAAAAATGAATTTAATTAAAGATAAAGATCTACCTCAACGGAAAACAATCCGTTTTTATGGATATGATTATTTGCAAGAGGGATTATATTTTGTTACCATTTGCGTGAAAGACAAAGTTTGTTTATTTGGAAATATTGATGATGATGAGATGGTGTTGAATGAAGCAGGAAAGATGATTAAAAACCAATGGTTAACATTGAAGAAATATTTCATAAATATCGAATTACATGAATATTGTATAATGCCAAATCATTTTCATGGCATTATACAATTTACTGGTAATGTTCAGGCATTTGTAGGGATGCCCCTTGTGGGTACCCGCCGCAATATGGGAAACGGGCAACCACAAGGGATTGCCCCTACTACAAAAAATGACAAATCACTCGGTGATATAATTGGAGCATTCAAATCGATAACAACAAACCAATACATACTAGGTGTAAAAAACTATGATTGGCCATCATTTAGGAACAAACTATGGCAGCGCAACTATTACGAACACATCATCCGAAACGATGATTCATATCAGAAAATAACAGAATATATCCACGAGAATCCTAAGTACTGGCAAACAGACGACTATTATATTTGAATAAAAATAGATGAATGAAAAGCTAAACATATTCGGCGTACGCCACCTTTCTCCCGGAGCATCTTATCACCTGATAAAATATCTGGAAGAGAAGAAACCAAAATGCATCCTGATAGAAGGGCCATCGGACGCCACAGACATTATACCCGATATAGCAGGCAAAGGGGTAAAGCCACCTATTGCACTATTGGCATATACTACCGAATTGCCGATAGAAACTGTACTATATCCATTTGCTGCCTATTCGCCCGAGTATCAGGCTATCTGTTGGGGAGTGAAAAAGAAGCTGGATGTGCGTTTCATCGATTTGCCAACCAATATAATGCTCAAACTAAGGCAGGAACGGAACAGGGAGGCAAATGAAGCGGCTGATGGATTCTACTCCTTTCACAACGGACTATATGATAAAGTTGCCCGGCAGTACGATGAAGATAACTATGAAAGCTACTGGGAACGAAATTTCGAGCATAATCTGAATATCGGTTCTTTTCGTGAAGGACTGGCCTACCAATCGGGACAAATGAGAGAAATGGTTGTGGATCGGGAATACAAAGCTGTTCCATACGATTTTTCATATAATCTTATCCGTGAGGCACATATGCGCAGGGAAATACGACGGGCAATTGATGAAGGTTTCAAACCTAAGGAAATAGTTATCATTGTAGGAGCATATCATGTATTGGGTATCAGTCCCGAATTACCCTCAATGAGCGATAGTGAACTAAAAAACATACCGACAGTTACATCGCAACTTACATTGATGCCTTATTCCTATCTCCGCCTGAGCAGTCGTACAGGCTATGGAGCAGGAAACAATGCGCCATACTACTTCGAACTGATGTGGAACGCTATACAGAAAGACAGGCTGGAAGATTTATCAGCCGTCTATTTATCGAAAGTGGCTAAGGCCTTGCGTAAACAGGGACACAACGCATCTTCTGCCAGCGTAATCGAAGCAGTTAGGTTAGCAAATGCCCTGACCTCTATGCGTTCGGGTTCTATGCCTGTACTAAAAGACCTGCATGATGCAGTCGTAACCTGCTTCGGAGGCGGAGAACTATCGCCTGTAGCCGAAGCTATCAACATGGTAGATATAGGTACGGCTATTGGTAGCCTGCCGGAAGGCGTTAGTCAAACTCCTGTTCAGGAAGATATGAATCAGGAACTTAAACGGTTAAAGCTCACAAACTATAAATCGGCTGTCGCACAAGAGTTAACACTGGACTTACGTGAGAACCTGAAAGTAAAGACAAAGGAAGCCGCATTTATCGACCTCAACCGTTCCACTTTTCTCCATCGTCTCAGAATATTGAATATTCATTTCGCCGAACAGATAAAAGTATCACAGGATAGTGCCACCTGGGCCGAAAAATGGGTATTGAAATGGACTCCCGAAGTTGAGATTGAAATTGTGGAAGCTAATCTGAAAGGAGAAACACTGGAAATAGCTGCCGCTTTCGAGTTGAAAGAACAATTACAGGAATGTACAGATGTTTCTCAGGCGGCTAAAATAATCCGTCTGGCTTGTGAATGCCATCTCACCAATATTTTTGATAATGCATTAAGCACATTGCAACGGCTACTCGTTGATTCCAACAACTTTAAGGAAACGGCTAATGCTGCGCACGAACTCTCAATATTAATTCAATATGGTGATTTACGTCAGTTTAATCTCGAACCATTAATACCCATTTTACAGCAGTTATTTTTACGCTCATCATTATTGTTGATCGATGCAGCTTCTTGTGACGACAAGGCAGCAACAAGCATAACGCAGGGAATCAATGTAATGGAACTGATCTCCCAGCAACAATACGAGACCGTAGATGTAGAAACATGGCAGAAAGAATTGCATCATCTGGCATGGCGTGACGATCTGAATACGAAACTGTCGGGCGTGGCTTTCTCCATCTTATTAGAACATAATCTGGCAACAGAGGACGATTGTGCGAAAGAAGTGTCGAGACGTTTGTCTCCGGGCGTACCTGCCGATTTGGGTGCCGGCTGGTTCGAAGGCCTTTCGGGACGAAACCGTTATGCTTTATTATCCCGCGTCCCTTTATGGAAGGAACTGGACAAATATGTCGAACAACTGGATGATGATGAATTTTTCCGTTCGGTCGTCTTCCTGCGCAGGGCATTTGGCGAGTTCGAACCGAATCAAAAGAATAGCATTGCCGAGCTTTTAGGCGATATCTGGGGAACGGGAGCTGAGAATACTGCCGAGATTTTACAATCGGAACTGACAGAAACTGAGACAGAGAAGTTAGATGAACTGAATGATTTTGATTTTGATTTTGACTTTGACTTTTAATCTTTAAATATGAAATAATTATGGATAAAGAAGTATTATTAAAAAAACTAGAAGAAGCTAGAATAAAATATAAGCCAGAGAAAGTAAAAGCGATTTTTATTGCAGAAGCTCCTCCTGATTCATTAAATAGATTCTTTTATTATGAAAATGTAAAAGAAAAGGACTATTTATTTTTAGGAATTATAGATATCTTATATCCAGGATTAAAAGACATATATATAAAAAAATACAAACGTCATCCAGAAGTAAAAAAGAGCATCTTAAATCAAATAAAAAAAAATGGATATTATCTTCTTGATTTATTTGAATTACCTATATCAATAAACTCTGAAAGCAAAATAAACAGCATAAAAAAGTTATCTGGAAAGCTTTCAAAAATATGTGATAAAGAAACACCTATTATCTTAATAAAGGTCAATGTTTACGATACAATTTATCATATCTTAAAAGCAAAATTTAACATAATAAATAAAAGGATTGATTTCCCCTCAACAGGAAATCAACAAAAATTTAAAAAATCATTTGCCGAAGCAATGAATGAAATTACATCAAAATGAGAATATTGAAATTATCTCTTGGCGTATTTTTAGCTTTGATTGCATTAATACTGCTAACTCAAGCATTCAAGTCGTCTCCCCCCGAATTATATGAAAAGCTGGCCGCATTTTTCATTTCTGGTGGACTAGCATTCTGGTTGTTATACAGTTCCAGGAAAAATAATAAATAATATTTAAACAATGAATATTACATACAAAGATATTAAAGATTTCAGACCGGAAGATTTACAGGAGTTATTCTTATCTGTCGACTGGTCATCGGGACATTATCCGAACAAACTGGTAGTAGCAATGAAGAACTCATCTACAGTTCTCACGGCTTGGGATGGCGACAAACTTGTGGGATTGATCAATGCCTTAGATGATGGTATTATGACTGCATATGTACATTATTTGTTAATCAACCCCGAATATCACAAAATGGGTATTGGCAAGGAACTGGTAAATATTATAAAAATCAGATATGAGGAATACCTGCGTATTGTACTGATTGCTTATGAGAAAGAGACAGAATTTTACAAGCATAACGGTTTCGAAGCAGGCGAAGATAAAGTCCCAATGTTTATAACAAGTCTTTGGACGTAATCTCATGATGGCAAACCAACGTCGTAGTATACGTCTAAATGGCTATAATTATTCGCAGGAAGGATTATATTTCGTTACTATTTGTGCGAAAGATAAGCTATGTTTGTTTGGTTCTGTTATAAATGATGAAATGGTATTGAATGATACAGGAAAAATAGCATATGATTGTTGGATTGAAATTCCGCGACATTACCAAAACGTTGTTTTACACGAATTCGTTATTATGCCCAACCATATTCATGGGATTTTGGAAATCGTTATGCCATCTTCTGTAGGGGTCGAATATTTTCGACCCGATAGTGAAGATAAACATAGTATGAACAATTCAGAGGATATTCGGGTCGAAAATATTCGACCCCTACAACAACGACCAAATTGTAAATCAGGAGCAATCGGTGCAATTATCCGAGGTTTCAAAATCGGTATAACCAAACAAATCGGTTATTCCATATGGCAACGTAATTACTACGAACATATCATCCGTAATGATGAATCGCACCGGAATATAACGGAATATATTTATGAAAATCCTAAGAATTGGATTAAAGACGATTATTACACATAAATTATGACAGAAGAAAACAAACAAAATATGACCCGTTGGCGCCTTATCCTGGGCGAAGACACGCGTGCACTGGGCAATGTAGGCCTTAGCGAACAGGAATCATTAATGGATGCTGCTCTGGCTGCTATTTATGATGGAGATACAAGTGGTGCCGGTTCGGGAGGAAAACAGGGCGGTAAGGGAAAATCGATGCCTAATCTGGCAAAATGGCTGACCGATGTACGTACATTTTTCCCTCAGGATGTAGTCAGTGTGATACAGGCCGATGCCATTGAACGCAAGGGGCTTACAAAACTATTATTCGAACCCGAGACACTAAAGAACGTAAAACCCGACATCACCATGGTGGGTACACTAATGGCACTGAAAGGGCAAATCCCTGAAAAGTCGAAAGAGACTGCCCGGGAACTGGTCAGGAGTGTTGTGGACGAAATAATGAAGCGTATGGAACAAGACCTTCGACGGGCTGTTACAGGTGCATTAAATAAGAAGGCACATTCTCCAATTGCCAATTTTGCCTCTACTGATTGGAAACGGACTATCAACCGTAATTTGAAGAATTATGATACAAAGACAAAACGGCTGATACCCGAAAAATTCTACTTCTTTGAGCGTTCCCAGAAGCAAAAGAACTGGACAGTAATACTCGATATAGACCAAAGCGGTTCGATGGCAGATTCCATCATCTATTCATCTGTGATGGGCTCAATTTTCGCATCTATGCCTGCATTGGATACTCATGTGGTAGCGTTTGATACAGAGATAACCGACCTGACAGAACTTTGTCGCCAAGACCCTGTGGATATGCTTTTTGGTGTGCAATTAGGTGGAGGAACGGATATAAACAAATCGGTAGCTTATTGCCAAGGTTTGATCGAAAATCCACGTAAGACGATGTTTATCCTTATCTCCGACCTTTATGAAGGAGGGGTAAGAAAGGGATTGCTTCGCCGATTGTCCGAAATGCATGAAGAAGGAGTTAAAGTGATTACGCTTCTGGCCCTTTCGGATAGTGGGAAACCCGATTATGACGTGAATCTGGGAAAAGAAATCAGTAAACTTGGAATAGCCTGCTTTGCCTGCACCCCTGACAGATTACCCGACCTGGTGGCAGCAGCACTAAAAGGACAGGATTTGATGCAATTCGGACAGAAGGACAAAATTTAACCAATTAAAATATGAATATGAAATTGTTGCTTATTCTCGTAATACTTACAGTTACATCTACATTAAATGCTCAAATTGATTTCATGAAAGTAAAGGATAAAGATTTATCCCCTATCAAGATTGACACTTTATCTGACAGTATTATTATTATCCATAAGAAAAATGCAATCGTATATTTTAAACAATCTGATATAAAATTGTATATTGAAAAACAGAAAGATAAATATCCTAATCTGAATCAACTTTTAGTAAATAAAAATCAAAGTATAACCATCAAAGACTGGTGGTATGGCTATCATGATGGTGACAGAAAGAAAATATTTGGAGATAGTAATTATACACATATTGATAAAAACTATATGCAAGAATTATATGAATTAGGTGCAGAACTGATATATGAAGGAAAATTTATGATAAAAGATAAAAAAACGAATAAAATTGTAACTAAGAATTTAAGGTTGGAACAAAAGGATGGTCTTTATGGCACCCAATATGTCGATTTCTTATTTGGCAATAATAAATCTTTCTGGCAAATAATAACAGCCCTCGGGGAGTGATATTGTCATAAATACTATTTAAATTTGCTTTTAGTATATTTATTATTAATGAATAAAAACTACTCTTTAAAAATCAACTTCATACTTCCTTTCAAGCCCCGGCGACCTGCCGGAGGATTCAGAGTGATGTACGAATATGCAAACCGCCTGGCAAAAAAGGGATATAAAGTACATCTGACGTTTCCTATCAGGACACCGTACATGAAATACCGTCTGCCATATTTCATCCGTTACGTCTTGTCTAAAATCGAAGGTTTCAGAACAAATAAATGGTTTAAGTTCGATTCTTCCATTACAATGTCATATGTACCCGAAGTAAAAGAAACGTATGTTGATGATGCCGATATTGTGATTGCAACATGGTGGTCAACTGTACTGGAAATGGGGAAATTAAATCCCCGAAAAGGGAAGAAAATAAATCTTATACAGGGATTTGAAAACTGGGAGGGACACGAAAATCTGCTATATCAATCGTATGATATAAAAGATACAGTGAATATCGTTGTCGCTTCTTACCTGGAACGGATTGTCAGCCAACATACAGAAAACAGGATAGAACTGATTGAAAACGGAATTGATGATACTGTCTACTTCGTTAAAGATAAAATAGAAGACCGCAACCCTTTCACTGTATTAATGCATTATTCCGAGCAGGAGATAAAAGGATCGAAATATGGTTTGGAAGCTTTGAGAATAGCCAAACAGCATATTCCCGAACTTAAGGCAGAGCTTTTTGGTATATCTCCCTGTCCTTTCGATTTGCCGGACTGGATAACATACCATAGAGATCCCGCTAACCTCAGCGATATATATAATAGAAATGCCATTTTTATCTCAAACAGCTTTACAGAAGGATTCGGACTTGTATCAGTAGAATCCATGTTCTGCGGATGCGCTCTTATCTGCACCGATATAGAAGGGCATCAGGAGTATGCGTTTGAAGGTCAGACTGCACTCTTGGTAGAGGTGATGAACACTAACCAGATGGCGAACAAGATTGTTTATCTGGCTAATAATAACGACTATAGAATAAATCTAGCAAAAAGCGGGAACGAATACGTTCAACGATTTAAATGGGATAATGCAATAAAAAAGATGAAGCGAATAATCCAAAGTCTTTAAGCAACCTTTATACACTGGGAAGGCTCATCCCTGTAATTTTTCTATACAAATCGAGCGCATATACGTCTGTCATACCCGATACAAAATCCAGTATTGCCAGAATGCGGTTATATAAATCGGGTGCATTAATTTCATACTGATCCGGTATTCGTGTTAGAATCAGTTCCGAATATTTGTTTGTAGGATTCTCAATTGCATTGATAAATGTATCGAGCAGAAAACCTATGATGCGATGTCCTGCAAGCTCGATATCCGTCACATCTTTTGTTTTATATATCTTTTTATAACTGATATCTGTTGCTATACGGTATGCCTCATTTGGAAGCGGCGATATGCTCTTTATCAATGAACCTGTATATTCTCCTTTCAGAATAGACTTCTCATTCTCAATAAAAACACGCGTACATTCATTTACTAGCAGACCGATAACCGAAGAACGTAAATAAACGATTTGCTCATTGACATCAGTAACGACTGTCATCACCTTCTTTATTTTCTCCTGTCTTTCCGGTGTGAAGAATTTGAAGAAAAGTTCCATAGTCTGTTCCGTTGAAAGCAATCCCAGATTATGGGCATCTTCTATATCCATAATCTTGTAGCATATATCATCGGCCGCCTCAACCAGATATACCAAAGGATGACGACTATAAGCCAGAGGGGAATCAGACAGGCGCTTCATTCCCAGTTCATCGGCAATCTTCTTAAAGTCATCTTCTTCGGAATGGAAGAAGCCGAATTTCCCCTTGCTGCCTGCAAGTGATGAATAGGGATATTTTGCTATAGAGGCGAGCATGGAATAAGTCATTACAAAACCGCCCCGGCGGCGACCTTTAAACTGATGAATCAGCAATCGTATGGAGTTAGCGTTCCCCTCGAAATGAATAAAATCTTCCCAACGGTCGCCTTCCTTTTTTATTTTCTCTTCCAGATACCGTCCTTTTCCTTCCGAAAAATAACTGGTAATAGCCGTTTCACCCGAATGACCGAAAGGTGGATTTCCCAGATCATGGGCAAGACATCCGGCAGCAACAATAGAACTTATTTCTTCAAAAGCTACATCAGACTCCGGATATTTTTTTCTTAACTCCTTGCCGACAATAACCCCCAGGGAACGTCCCACGCAGGAGACCTCTATGCTATGAGTTAACCGGTTGTGAACAAATATACTGCCGGGAAGAGGGAAAACCTGTGTCTTATTCTGTAAGCGGCGGAAAGGAGCCGAGAAAATTAACCTGTCATAGTCGCGTTGAAAATCAGTACGGTCATGATGTTTGTCATCATGGTACTCTTCCATTCCGAAGCGTTTAGCAGAGAGTAGTTGTTGCCAGTTCATATAATAATTATTTTCAGTCACAAAGATAGTTTTTTTATACTAACAGTTAATCGCCTATAGTGTTTCTCTTTATCTCAAAAAAGAAAATCGGTTACCTAAATGAATAACCGATTTTCTATAATAAACATTTATTTATATGTTATTTCTTCATTTCCATTTTCCACTTGCCATCTTTCTTCACCATATCCACATCACTATCTTTAGTAGATCCGTCTCCATAGGTTACCTTAAGGACAACTTCAGCTGAATTACCATCTTCGGATATGTCTTCAGATACAACCTCCACACCTTTAACGCCACCGCTGGCTTCAATTGTTTTCTTGGCTTTCTCGCCCATTCCTGCCATCATAGCTTTAGCAGCCTGAATTTCTTCCTTAGAAGCAGTGTCTTCATAAGCTATACCATCAGCGAATTTCTCGAAATCGCCTTTTGCCAGATAGTTAATATACTTCTTTGCTTCCTCTCCGGGACCGGACGATGAACATGAAGAAAATAAGAAGAGGCACATTGCCACTAGGCTTAATAAATAACAAACATTTTTTTTCATAATTAATCTACTTTTATTGTAAAACTATACCTAGAAACTATAAATAATTTCCAGATGCGAACTTTTCTGAATATCTGAAGGGAATATATATATGCCTTTAAAGCCGGGCAAATTCATCTTGGTGCGTCTGCCCTCTGTAAGGTCTATCCCCATTTGGTTATACACATGATATATAAGTTGAGTACAATATATTTTAGTGGTATCATCAAGATCATATGTGTGATCGAAAAGGGTTTTTCGTTGATAGAATTTCAGGGCCTTCTGAGCTGCTTTTCCGGCTATTGTATCGTTTTTGATTCGCATTATAGCTCCCGATTCAGCCCGATCCTGCATAAAGAAAGAGGAGATATCATCTATCTTTACCTTATCCTCATCGCCTGCAAAATCAGGTTCACCAGGAACAGCATGTAAAATCATCAACGTATCGTTTACATTCACCACAATTCCGGTATGAGAATAAATACCATATTTATCTGCTGCTAAAACAAATTGGCTGGCCAGTCCTTTACCCCGACGGAACACAATGTCTCCTTCTTTCAATATATCATGCGGTAATGTATTGAAATAATCTGTTTGCGACTGCGTACACGAAACAATAAAACCACAAATAGATACAATAAGTATAATAAATACTTTGTAGGTTGTGTTTCTCAAAAAATGCCCGTTTTTGATTTCCTTTATAATCCTTAATCACAAATATATTAAAAAATATGAAAAAAGAATCTTTTTTAATATATAAGTGTTTCTCTTGATGGGTATAACCACATTTTTAACATTGTAGACCGTTTATTATCGTTATTAAATAAAATTAAATTTATCTATAGGATATTAATAGGCTAATGCGCCTATATGCCAAAGAAATAGATAAAAAATGAAGGATATGATAAAGTGTAACCTTTACATACGCTACGCTCCTGTGACCGTTGGTTGTTACCTTTTAGTTAAAAAGGACAACTTAGTCCTTTCTGGGAGTAATGTAGGGGGTTGTGTCAAAAGTCTAACAACAGTATCAAATTGTCATTTTTTGCTGGTGCAGACATCTTGTCTGTGCCCTTTTAATATCGGCACGGATAAGATATCCGCGCCAGCACCTAATAAAATAACATCCAAAATTTCTTTTGACACACCCCCGCAATCAAACATCGGGCGAAAGATATTTCGCCCCTACGAAAGAGGAAGAAAAAAACTAAAAGCTAACGGCTATCAGCTAATAGCTGGAATATGTTACTTTTGTTACCTTTTAGTTAAAATGGAGTAAGGGTGCCCCTTGTGGGTACCCGCGACAGGCAAAGCGGGCGACCACAAGGGATCGCCTTAACAGGAGGAAAAAGATTGGAAAAGTCGAATATAAATTCTTAATTCTTAATTCTTAATTTTTCATTCTCAATTTCTGTTACCTTTGTTACCTTTTAGTTAAAAAAAATGTTTTGGTTTTATAAGGAAGAAAAATGAAGTTTAAAGAATCGACAACTGTTCCACTGATTGTGGCTATTGCTTTTTTCATGCAGGGACTAGATACCACTGCTGTTAATACAGCAATACCTGCTATGGCAAGATCGTTTGGAACAGATGTAATACATCTCAGCGCCGGGGTGACTTCATACCTTATAGCATTAGCAATATTTATACCTGTAAGCGGCTGGATTGCCGACCGTTTTGGGACAAGAAGGGTATTCTGTTTATCTATCATATTATTTATCCTCACTTCTGCTTTATGCGGAACATCGCAAAACCTCAACCAATTTGTTATTTTCCGTATTCTGCAAGGAATGTCAGGTGCCATGATGACTCCGGTCGGCAGACTGGCTGTGCTAAAAGTCACGCCTAAAGAAGACTTAGTAACTGCAATGGCATATATTACATGGCCTGCACTGGTTGCTCCGATTCTGGGCCCTCTGGTAGGGGGGTATCTGACCACTTACTGGTCGTGGCACTGGATATTTTATCTGAATATACCAATCAGCATTATATGTGTATTACTGGCCTGGCGACACATTCCCGATGAAAAAGATACTACTCCTGCCCGAAAATATTTTGACATGATAGGCTTTGTTTTAAGCGGGTTGTCTTTGGCCGGCTTTATGTATGGGATTGAATTACTGAGTCATACTGAAATACCCTATTATGTCTCATTGATCATTATAGTGGTGAGTCTGGGGCTTTTGGTGCTGAACATAAAATACTCTACCCATATATCAAACCCGTTGATAGATTACTCTGTAATAAAGATTCCAACCTACAAAGTAACCATATTTACAGGTTCCTTGTCACGCATGGTTATCGGAGTAGCGCCTTACCTTGTCCCCTTGATGTTTCAGGAGGGTTTTGGACTAAATCCATTCCAGTCAGGCATGTTATTTTTGTCAACCATGGCAGGAAATCTGGCTATGAAACCAGCAACTATATGGATTATGCGCCATTACAATTTCAGAACAGTATTGATAGCAAATGGTTTACTGATTGCAATATTCTCATTGTTCACTGCATTATTATTACCTACTACTCCCATATGGTTGATCGTTCTGGTTATGTTCTTATCCGGTATGTTCCGCTCTATGCAGTTTAGTGCAATTACTACACTTGCTTTTGCCGACATACCACAAGACCGGATGACCCCGGCAAACACTCTCTACAGTACTATCCAGCAAATGTCGACAGGTATGGGAATAGCAATGGGTGCCGTATTTTTGAGATTCTCGAATATGATAAACGGAAGCACTGAGCATTATACGGTAGCCGATTTTAGACTCTCTTTTATATTTGTAGCTGTTTTAGGTGTACTTTCCCTTTATGGATTTACTAAATTAACACCTGATGCCGGAGATGTAGTAAGAGGGAAGAACAAAGCATAGAATACTTTACTTTTTGATAAAAGGATTATATTATTTGCATACATTAGGATTTATTATAAGTTCTTACAAATAAGATCATAAAAAGAACGTTAACTTTAATGGTCATTATCTGAATGCCGATATAACATACCTGATCTGATACAATTATCATAATTATTTATATTTTATTTTATGGATGAAAATGCTAAATTAAACAGACGATCTTTTTTCAAAAGTTCTGCTGTCGGGGCATTGGGTGCTATATCCGTGCCATCTATCTTAACCAGTTGCTCTGGTTCCTCTTCATCCTCAAAAGAAGAGAAGTTAGCAGATGTTGAAGTACCCGAAATTCTTAAAACAGCTCCTGAGGGGAAACCTTTAAAGGCCGGACTAGTTGGTTGTGGCGGACGTGGAACAGGTGCCGCCCTCAATTTCCTTGCAGCCGGAACAGGTTTGCAAATCACAGCTTTAGGAGATGTTTTCCAGGATAAGATGGACGCTTGCAGAAAAACACTAAAAGACAAAGGAACGGATATCCCGGATGCAAATTGCTTCTTGGGCTTCGACGCTTATCAGAAAGTAATAGACTCAGGTGTGGATGTGGTATTATTATGTACTCCTCCTGTATTCCGCCCAAGTCAATTCGAATATGCGATTGATAAAGGTAAACATTGCTTTATTGAAAAACCGTGTGCTGTTGATCCTGTAGGAGCAAGAAAGATGCTGATGGTAGCAAAAAAAGCAACACAAAAAGGATTATCAGTCATTAGTGGTACCATCCGCCGTTCACAAAAAGACTGTATAGAAACATATCGCAGAGTGGCAGGTGGCGCTATCGGAGAGATTGTCGCCGCACATGTAACCCGGTTAGGAGGATCACTTTGGCATATCAAACGCCATCCGGACTGGACTGATATGGAGTATATGCTTCGCAACTGGGTTAATTTCACCTGGGTTTCGGGCGATTTGGTTGTAGAACAGTTTGTACATGAAATAGATATGATGTCTTGGTTCTGTGGCGAAAAGAAACCGGTAAAAGCTGAGGCTACAGGCGGTCGACAACGCCGTGTAACAGGAGACCAATACGATTTCTTCAGTATCCAATATGTATACGAAAACGGTCATAGAGCCCATTGTACATCAAGACAAATAGACGGATGTGATAATGATCATAGCATATTAGTGTATGGAACTAAAGGATATACCGATTGCTTCGGTACTATCTATAATCTGGATGGTTCTGTTGCATGGAAATATCCTTATCCTAAAGCAGAAGATGCTGACCAGTCGATGGCTGTGCCTGACCCTTATGTACAAGAACTGATCCGGCTGGTAACAGCCATCCGAACTAATAAACCGCTGAATGATACCGAGCAGCATGTGCAATCGACTCTAATGGCAATTATGGGACGTGAATCAGCCTATACAGGTAAATTTGTTACCTGGGATCAGATCATGGCTTCGACCCAGAAACTAGGGCCGGAGGAATATGCATTTGGGCCTGTTCCGGGTATTAAAGAAGAAATTCCATTAGTGGGAACTGCCAATAGTTAATATCTGAGAATATGGAACGTCGTAATTTCTTGAAAAAGGCTCTGGTAGCTACCGGAGCATTAACTATACCCTCTATAAACCTTGATGCTTTCGGCTCCGTTAATATGAGAAAGACCGAATCGAATCAATCTGCATTAAGAAAATCAATCATGTGGGGAACGGTAGGCGGAGAAGGTTCTGTATTGGAAAAATGCAAAGCTGTAAAAGCTGCCGGATATGACGGTATAGAACCGAACAGCCATATGGATAGGCAGGAAGTGTTGGATGCAATGAAAGCAACCGGCCTGATAGCTTCTAGTGTATGTTGTTCAACTCACTGGAACAGTCCGCTATCATCACCCGATGAAGTCATACGCCAAAAGGGAATCGATGGTGCGATTGTAGCTTTGGAGGATGCAAAGGCCTATGGAACCGATGCGATATTGCTTGTTCCCGGCAAGGTTGATGATACTGTATCATACGACGAATGCTGGAACCGCTCAACTGAATGTATCAAGAAACTAATACCTATAGCTAAAAAGCTGAAGGTGGTTGTATGCATCGAAAATGTTTGGAACAATTTCCTTCTAAGCCCGATGGAAGCCAAAAACTATGTAGACCAGTTTAAGAGCCCCTATGTGAAATTCTATTTCGATTGCGGTAATATACTGGTTTATGGCTGGCCTGAGCAATGGATCAACATTCTGGGCGACCGCATAGGAAGAATCCACATTAAAGAGTTCAGCAACAAGATTGCAGATCAGAAAGGACGCTGGCAAGGATTTAATGTCAAGCTGACCGAAGGCGATGTAAACTGGCCGAAAGTAATGCAGAATATCCGTAAGAGTTATAAAGGCGGATGGCTGACTACCGAAATGGGCGCATCAGGCCAGGAAGAACTATCTGACTTATGTAAAAGACTGGATAAGATATTGACAATGTAATCGAGACTAGCTAATAAAATAGACGCCTTACAGAATCTTATCTGCAAGGCGTTTTTGTATTCTTCATTCAGCCTGCAAAACAGGCTCCAGTTTACCTTCGGCAATATCGGTGATAAGGGTGCGTAAAATATTGTATTTAGGATACTCTTCAAACTGATCATTATACAGGTATTGATCATTATCCTTTTCAGCCCTGAATCTGTATTTCCCCTTATTGTCTTCTTCTGATGAAGGAATATATTCCAGATAGATCTCAGACTGAATATCCCCGTTTTGATTGGATATATAAACGATATTTTTAATGAATTGGCGGCATGTAGGCTCTTCATAACGTTCATATACCTGAATGTACTTATCCCCTACTGTAAAGTAGTCAATGCAGAACAGATCGGATATACTTGAAGATAACAGCTCTCCTTTCTCATAAGCTGAATACAATTTGCGTTTGGCAATATCAGCCCGCGCGAAATAGCCTAATGAGTTATGACATTGAATTACCTTTTCCAAAGAATAATAGTCGTCAGGAAAGTATTCCAGTAATTCCTGATAAGCCTCTACTGCTTTGGCATAGTCCTTTGCGTCATATTCCAGACTTCCAATATTATATAATATGGTTACATATAGCTCCTTATCTTTAGTAACCTTGTTTTTTGCGGTGTAAAAAGCTTCCAATGCGCTTTTTACATCATCGAGACTGGCATGGCTAACACCAATCATATAATAAGCCTTTTCGCAATAGTCAGGTAATGAGATTGCCTTCTTATAGTTTTCCTGTGATTTGGTATAGTTCTCCTGAGCATAATAGACATTCCCCAGTTGAGTATAATGCTCCGCCTTATTCGGATTAAGGGCTATGGCTTGTTGAAAGTCTTTTATGGCCTGAGTAAGATTGTTTTTAGATACATTTATAAGCCCCTTCACATATCGTGCCCTTGAATATTTTGTGTCCTTTTTCAGAGCCATCTCAATATACTTATCAGCGTTTGCAATATCTTCAAGCATCAGATAAGAATGCGCCACATAAGTCAGTTCCTCAGATGACAAAGTACGGGGAGTGGCAGCATAATGATCTATTATTTGTTGGTATTGTTCGTCACTAAATAATGATTTGATATCATCATTTGGTTTTACAACCTGGAGCAATGACATTGCATTACCAGAGCTATATAATGCAGTATATGTGCCTGCAATCGACAAAGCGAGCAGGATAGACAGGATCTTCTTCATTCTTAGTTATTTTATATCAAAACCATTTCTGTTTTCTTATCCATAAATAAGTCAGTACAGCTATTATAACCAACGAAGCCCAAGAGAATATATAGCCGTACCGCCAATCGAGTTCGGGCATAAACTTAAAGTTCATACCCCATACACCCACCATAAATGTAAGAGGAATGAAGATAGTGGAAACAATAGTCAATCGTTTTATTATCTCGTTCATCTTCATATTGTTATTATTGTAGTACAAGTCCAGCAAAGATGATAATGTTTCATGAAAGGATGATATATATCCCAATGTTGTCCTCAAGCGATCTTCAAAGCCATTGAAGTAAATGACATTCTCTTCTTTAACCAGTTTATTGGTATTGTGTTGTAAGTTGATAAACTCTTCCCTTAAAGCTGTAACAGAGCGATTGATACGTGTATAGTCGATACGGCATATATGAAGAAACTGAAGAATATTAACTGAACCGTTTTGTTTTATCAGTTGATCCTCAATCGAAGTGAGCTTATCTTCTATAGCTGTCAACGTATTGATATTACCCAGATTTACCGCACTTAGCAAAATATACAGGAGGAAATCAGCTCCTTTCTTTCTTATCAATACATTATTCTCCTCTATTTCGCTTTTCACTTCATCGAATATGGGTAGAAGCTCTTCCTGAAAACTGACAATAAAGTTCTCCCCCAATATAAAAGCTACCTGCATATCGTCCAGATTCATCCTATTATCTTTCTGATAAAAAGAGGATAGCAATACAAAGGTTATCTTATCATAAGCCACAATTTTAACGACTTGCTGATCTAACAACAGATCCTTGACATCAAAACCATGAAGCCCAAGCTCGATACAAATACGGTTGATTTGTGCCGCATCCGATATACCAATAACTTTAAACCAATTGATTTTCGTTTTATCTATTAAATCCTTAATAGACGATTGTGCCGGAACAGGCTTTACTTCTACCCGTATAGAGTCATATTGAATCAATTCAATCGAAGTAGGAATGTTCTTATCTCCCAGATAAGCCGGCTTGGATAACAGGTAATTAACCGAAGTGTACCTCTTTTTCGCTTTCTTTGTCTCACGTTTATTCATACTACCTGAAAAGAGTTATAATGTCAAAAGTAAGAATAAAACACTATATTTGCATACAACTTTATACACTATTTAAAACAATTGATAATTTGAACATATAATGAGCGAGGTACTTAATATATTAAAACAGAAGAAACTACAGCTTGTTTTCTTGTTTTATGTCTTACTATTAGTGCCGTTTCTCAGCCCTATAGCTGAAAACCTTTCTTTCATTGATAAAGTGGCTGTATTTCTGGTATGTGGGCTATTGTTTGCAGCAATATCTGTCCTCTCCTTATTCATTAGTTCAAAATCTGAAAAGTTAATATATTCCATTCTTTTAGCTGTTTCCATCATACCCGGATCCATTTACTTAGGCTATCTCCTTTTTGCTCACGTATTGTTAGAACAGAATAGTGTGACCAGCCTGTTCGAAACAAATCCTGAAGAAAGTAAAGAATTTGTAGCGCATTATCTAAGCCTTTGGGTAATAGTTGGAGTGCTAATCTACGTGGCTATCCCAATTGTGATGATATGCACGATGAGATCATTCAAGCCTCTGTCTATTAAGAAATATAAACTGATTTTTATATCAAGCCTTATTGTCATAATAGCAATAGTGGGCTTCAACAGGCTCTCTCGTTCTGTTTATTTTATCAATTTCTATAAAACATTCATTGAGTACAAGCTAAGAACCAGTTATGAAATAAAGACGATAAAAGCCCGCCAAAATTTTGATTATGACGTAAAAGTGCTTCATCAAGATTCTGTTCCTACCACTATTGTTGTTGTTATCGGGGAATCCCTCACTAAACACCATATGTCGTTATATGGTTATCAACGAAATACAAATCCGCTTTTGTCCCAATACGGAGATTCCCTTATAATATATAAGGATGTTATTTCTCCCCAGGTTCATACTATACCCGTCATGCGATCGCTACTCTCGATGTCTGAAGCTGATAATCCGAGGTATTTTACAGAAAAACCTTCACTGTTTGAGTTGTTTAACCGTGCCGGCTATTCTACTTTTTTAATAAGTAATCAGGACTTCAGCGAAGAATATAAATCTAGCTTCGATATCCTGCTCACACTTGCCGATAAGAAATACAATCTGGCAATACATAAACAACATGATGACATCTGCCTGCCTGTGCTGGATAAGGTCTTAACAGGAAACAAAGATAAGAATAAGTTAATCCTGATACACCTTATCGGTAATCATATGGCATATGAATTCCGATATCCCAAAGAATATATAAAATTCCATTATAAGAAAGACGGGCTTATTACAGAATCACCTTTCAGGGATGATAAAGCGAAGACGACGATTGATAAATATGACAATTCTGTATTATACAACGATTATGTAATAGATAACATAATCCGTCTGTTGAAAAAGCAAGAGAGACAAAATACTATGATGATGTATTTCTCTGATCATGGTGAAGAGTTGTACGATTACAGAGAATTTGCAGGTCATGCTTATGAGAAAGTTTCCCCACCAATGTGTGAAATTCCGTTTATGGTATGGGCATCCCCCTCATATTACCAATCTCATCCCGGTCTAATTTTCGATACAGACCGTCCCTACTCTACCTCCGATTTTATCTATTCTATTTCTGATATTGCCGGACTGAGCTATGAAGATTATAACGATAGCCGAAGCTTGTTCTCTTCGACCTTTATTCCCAAACCGCGATTCGTAGGAGAAAAGGAATACGAAGAAATCAAAAGCAAATTCGAAGGAGAATGATTATTGCTTAATCAAGACTAAACGACATATAAGTAAAGGCCGGAAAGGGTTTCTTTCCAGCCTTTAACATAATCTATATATATCAGACTATTATTTTTTTATCTCTACTTTCAGATTCAATTCATCGAGTTGTTCCTGCTCTAATGTAGCCGGAGCATCAAGCATCACATCACGTCCAGAGTTGTTTTTTGGGAATGCGATACAGTCGCGGATACTATCAAGGCCTGCAAATATCGAAACCAGTCGGTCTAACCCGTATGCTATTCCTGCATGTGGCGGCGCACCATATTTGAAAGCATTCATCAGAAAGCCAAACTGAGCCTGAGCTTTCTCCTCCGTAAAGCCTAATACATGGAACATCTTGTTCTGTAACTGGCTATTGAAAATACGTACAGAACCTCCACCTACTTCAACTCCGTTGATTACCATATCATACGCATTTGCCCTAACAGCTCCCGGATCAGAATCCAACAGAGCAATGTCTTCTTCTTTAGGACTGGTGAACGGATGATGCTTTGCAAAGTAGCGTCCCAATTCTTCATCTTTTTCCAATAATGGGAAATCTATAATCCACAGGCAGTTAAACTTGCTTTTGTCACGCAAGCCTAATTGCTCAGCTACTTCAAGACGGAGTTCCCCTAATTGTTTCTGCGATTTTTCGGTATCACCGCAAATTATAAGTATAAGATCGCCCGGTTCAGCCTGACAGCGTTCAACCCATTTTTTCAGGTCTTCTTCATTATAGAACTTATCTACAGAAGACTTCAAAGTGCCATCGGTTTCGTAACGAACATATACCAATCCTTTTGCTCCTATTTGTGGACGCTTCACAAAATCTGTCAGTCCATCCAGTTGTTTACGGGTATATGATGATGCTCCTTTAGCACAAATAGCACCTACATATTCGGCTGAATCAAACACCACAAAGTCTTTACCTCCTGTCAAATCTTTCAATTCTGCGAATTCCATTCCGAAACGGGTATCCGGCTTGTCAGAACCGTAATATTTCATCGCATGATCGTATGTCATACGCGGAAATTCAGGCAAATCAATACCCTTAATGACTTTAAATAAATGTCTGGTTAACCCCTCAAACATATTCAGTATATCTTCCTGATTGACAAAAGACATCTCACAGTCTATTTGTGTAAACTCAGGCTGACGATCTGCACGCAAATCCTCATCACGGAAGCATTTCACTATCTGAAAGTAACGATCGAAGCCTGATACCATCAATAATTGTTTCAGTAATTGAGGCGATTGAGGCAAGGCATAGAACTCACCCGGATTCATGCGTGAAGGCACAACAAAGTCCCGCGCACCTTCGGGCGTAGAACCTACCAGAATAGGCGTTTCAACTTCAAGAAAGTGACGTTCATCCAGATAACGGCGGGTTTCAAAAGCTATTTTATGACGGAGTTCCAGATTCTTACGTACAGTTTGGCGACGCAAATCCAGATAACGGTATTTCATGCGCAAATCATCTCCTCCATCTGTCTCTTCTTCAATAGTGAAGGGAGGTATCTCCGATGCATTCAGTATAACCAGCTTATTTACGATGATCTCAATCTCGCCTGTTGGAATATTCATATTCTTGCTGGAACGTTCCTGCACTATTCCGGTTATCTGTAAAACAAATTCCCGTCCAAGTTTATTAGCTTGTTCATACAGGTCGGCATTTACATCCTTACTGAATGCTAATTGGGTAATACCATACCGGTCGCGAAGATCGACAAAGGTCATCCCTCCGCCAAGTTTACGCACTTTTTGTACCCAGCCTGCCAGTATTACTTCCTTATTTATATCTGCCAGAGTCAGTTCTCCGCATGTGTGATTTCTGTACATAGTATAATCCTTTAAGCTATTAAATAATAGCTATAATAAATCTGTGAATTTTATATCTTTATTAATATATCTGTTTGATTACATCAATTGTAAGACTTTCTATCTTACCCTCAATAGCAGCTACAAAAGCTTTGAAATGCGCGCTTGCATTATGTTCATCAATGGCTACTTGCGATTTCCATATCTCCAAGATGGTATATTTCAATGGATTTGTTATATCCTGATGTAAATCATACGACACATTTCCTTTCTCTTTACGGGTTTCATCTACTACTGTACGGAATACCTTCTCCAACTCCTCCTGATATTCAGGTTTCACGATTATAACGGCAATAATTTTAAGTTCCATCATGATTCTTTATCTATTTATTAATGTACAAAAGTATAGATTTTAATTGATGTGAAAACATGTAAAGCTCATGAATTTTCAATTTACTTACATCAAAACAGTCTATTAGCCAACGAAGCCTTACGAGAAGCCAAATGCTAATAATAGTTTTATGTTAATAAACATTAGTATTTTTTTGCTAATCATTTAACCTTTTTCATATCTTTAAAACAGAAATAGGCCCATGAACGTTTCATTATAGGCTCACTTTGTTTAGTAGAAGATATAAATATGCAAATCATGAAATATTGTAAAACAAATACGTACCTAAAATTTGACAAAAGCCGCATGGTAAACCTCGAATACTCCCTCAACAGGGAAATCCTGAGAACCAACAGGAGAGGCGCATACCATTGCACAACATTAGTAGAATGCAACACGCGGAAACAGCATGGAGTACTAGTGATGCCGGTACCCCGGCTCGACAATTCGAATCATGTCCTCCTTTCGTCATTCGATGAGACAGTGATACAACATGGCGCAGACTTCAATCTGGGGATACACAAATATGATGGAAACAACTTTAGCCCGATGGGGCATAAATATATCCGGGAATTTAATTGTGATTCTCTTCCCCTGACTATATACAGGGTGGGTGGAGTCATATTGTCAAAGGAAAAGATGTTTTCCTTAAAAGACAATACTATATTTATAAGATATACCCTATTGGACGCTCACTCTCCTACTACTATGCGTTTCAAGCCATTTCTGGCTTTCAGGGAAATCAATGAGCTGACTTCCGAGAACAGTATAGCCGATCATGGCTACAAAGAAGTGGAAAATGGTATCAGTATGTGCATGTACACCGGATATCCGGATCTGTATATGCAATTCAGCAAAGAGGTGAAGTTTGTATTCGATCCTAACTGGTATAAGGGCATAGAGTACCAGCATGATAAGAATGAAGGATTACCATTTAAGGAGGATCTTTATGTACCGGGATATTTTGAGTTGCCGATAAGTAAAGGAGAATCAATTATCTTCTCGGCCAGTGATGTTCCGGCTAATACTAAAGAGTTATCCGTTCTGTTCGAAGAAGGCATAAAAGAGCGTACACCCCGTTCTTCCTTTTATAATTGTCTGAAAAACTCAGGACATCAATTCTATTTTCGCCCTAATAAAGACGATCTGTATTTACTAAATGGATACCCGTGGGGAAAAGTGACAGCGCGCGAGCAGTTTATGTCTTTACCGGGACTGACCATAGGAATAGAAAGAAACGATGCTTTTGAACAACTTATGGATACAGCTGTTTCTACTATAGATGCCTATATTAAAGGAGAAGAAATCAGAGGATTCCTCAGCGATATAGGCAATGCAGATGTATTCCTATGGATAATCCGATCTCTGAAGAAATTTGCAGATGTCGAAAAAGAGCAATTCTATCATAAGTATGCATCCCTGGTAAACCGTATGGTTACATTCATTCAGGAAGGTCAGCACCCTAATCTAAATCCTTTACCCAATGGCTTACTTAGTGTAGATGACAGGACAAATCTCCCAAGCTGGATGCACAATCCCGAATCTCTGGACAATGTAAAAGTACATCGTACAGGCTGCTTAGTAGAAATCAACGCTCTTTGGTATGACGCGCTGATGTTTAACCAAGAAATAGCTATACATACCGAGAACGAAAAGCTTGAGAAAAAGATGGGTATAATTGCCGAATTAGTAAAGAACTCATTTCTTGAGGTATTTCTGAATGACAGTGGATATTTATACGATTTTGTCGCAGGCAATTATGTCGACTGGAGTGTACGTCCCAACATGTTACTAGCTATAACAACCAGTTACCCGTTATTGAATAAAAGACAGAGCAAGTCTATCATAGATATTATAACAAAAGAACTATTGACCCCAAAAGGGTTACGTACCCTAAGTCCTAAAAGTATAGGATTCAGGCCGAGAAACGAAGGCTCTGTTTCAGACAGGTTCTACAGCTCCTACAATGGTTCATCCTGGCCATGGTTTCTTGGTGCATATTTAGAGGCATATCTCAAAGTATTCCAAAGGAGTGGTTATTCCTTTCTCGACCGGGTATTGATAGGGGTAGAAGAAGAGATGTCGAATGATGGTATAGGATCATTGTCTTGCGTATATGATGGTAGCATTCCTTATTTTGGCCATGGACCCATATCCTATGCCATAAATGTAGCCGGGGTACTGGATGCCCTGAACCTGCAGAAAACATTTGCTAACGAATATTAATTTAACATAATGATATGAGATATATGATCAGGCAAATAACTAAGCTATTCAATAATATAGTATTATTAATGCTTAAAAACTAGGGCTATATGAAAGCATTAATGTTTGGATGGGAATTTCCTCCCCATATACTGGGAGGACTGGGTACAGCCAGCTATGGGCTTACCAAAGGTATGTCTTTACAGCATGACATGGATGTTACATTCGTAATACCAAAACCATGGGGAGACGAAGACCAGAGTTTTTTGAAAATCATAGGTGCATGTAATACACCTGTCGCATGGAGGGATGTGTATTGGGATTATGTAAGCGAAAGGCTTTCCCAGTATATGGATCCACAGGAATATTATAATATGAGAGATCATATCTATGCCGATTTTAATTACCTATATACAAATGATCTGGGATGTATCGAATTCTCAGGTAAGTATCCTGACAATTTGCTGGAAGAGATAAACAACTACTCTATAGTAGCAGGAGTCATAGCCCGCACCCATCCTTACGACATTATTCATTCGCACGACTGGCTGACTTATCCTGCTGGTATGCATGCTAAGAATGTGTTGGGAAAACCGCTGGTTATCCATGTCCATGCCACAGATTTTGACCGCAGCCGCGGAAACGTAAATCCTCAGGTTTACCAAATTGAAAAGGATGGGATGGATCATGCAGATCATATCATATGCGTTAGTGATCTGACCAGAAAGACCGTAATAGAAAAGTATCATCAGGATCCGGCAAAGGTGACCACCGTGCATAATGCGGTAGAACCCCTCAGCCCTGAAATATTGGCATCTGATCCACAAAAAGCTACCAAAGACAAGGTGGTTACTTTCCTTGGCCGTATCACCATGCAGAAAGGACCTGAATATTTTGTTGAAGCTGCAGCGCGAGTCTTAGAAAAGGCTCACCACATACAATTCGTCATGGCAGGAAGCGGCGATATGATGGAAAGGATGATCTATCTGGCAGCTGAAAAAGGCATCTCTGACAGATTCCACTTTACAGGATTCCTGAAAGGAAAGCAGGTGTATGAGATGCTTAAGCGCAGCGATGTGTACGTTATGCCATCTGTATCAGAACCATTTGGAATATCCCCACTCGAGGCAATGCAATGCAATATCCCTACAATCATATCGAAGCAGTCTGGCTGTGCCGAGATATTGACCAAAGCCGTCAAGATAGACTATTGGGACGTGGAAGCAATGGCCGATGCCATTTACTCCATATGCACCTACGATGCCATGGCCGAATTTCTTAGTAATGAAGGAAAGGCCGAAGTAGACAGCATAACGTGGGAAAAAGCCGGACAGAAAGTGAGAGATATCTACAATAGCTTGATTTAACAATACTAATATTTACAATATGAAGAATATTTGCTTTTACTTCCAGATACATCAACCACATCGCCTGAAACGGTACAGGTTTTTCAATATAGGTAGTGATCACTACTACTATGATGACTTTGCCAATGAGGATTTCATACAGCGGGTAGCCGAAGTGTCTTTCATTCCGGCCAACAGGCTTATGCTCGATATGATACGCGAATATAACGGTAAGTTCAAAGTCTCTTTCTCCATTTCGGGTATTGCACTGGATCAGATGGAAATATATGCACCCGAGGTCATTGACGGCTTTAAAGAGCTGGCCGACACGGGATGCGTTGAATTCTTATCCGAAACACAAGGTCATTCTTTGGCTTCACTTATCGATCCCGAAGGCTTTAAAAAACAGGTAAAAGAACATGACGATAAGATAGAAAGCCTCTTCGGGCAAAGGCCAAAAGTCTTTAGAAATACCGAACTTATATACTCGGATGATATAGCCTCTTTGGTTCACGAAATGGGATTCAAAGGAATGCTGACTCCCGGAGCTAAAAGAACACTGGGATGGAAAAGCCCCAACTATGTCTACCAATCGGCTGTGGAACCCAAACTAAAACTGCTGATGCGGAACCCGAAATTCAGTGACGATATATCAAGCCGCTTCTCTAGCTATAGCTGGAATGAATACCCGTTGACTGCCGACAAGTTTATCAACTGGATAGCTGCCACTCCTAAAGAAGAACAGACCATCAACCTGTTTATGAACTATGAGACACTGGGCAATTTCCAGAAGAAGAGTTCGGGTATTTTCGACTTCATGAGGGTGCTGCCTCGTTTTGCAGCAGAGAAGAACATCGGTTTTGCAACCGCTTCTGAGGTACTGGAAAAGCTGAAGCCTGTAGATAAGATATCGTCTATGCACCCGATATCGTGGGTAAGCGAAGAGAAGGATATCTCTTCTTGGATGGGTAATACGCTGCAACAAGAGGCTTTCCATAAACTATATGAGATTGCCGAAAGGGTTAGCATGAGCCAATCTCGAAGGATACTACAGGACTGGATATACTTACAATCCAGTGACCACTTCTATTATATGGGAACCAAGGAAGCATTGCCTTTTAGTCCATATCCATCACCATACGAAGCGTTCAATACTTATATGAACGTCCTGACCGACTTTAAGGAAAGGGTAGATTCAGAGTTTCCGAGCTCGATAGATAATGAGGAACTAAACTCCTTATTGACAACTATACATAATCAGGCCGACGAAATAGACCGCCTGAATGACAAAATAGGAAAACTGGAAACCAAACTGAAACCAAGCGATAAGCCAAAGGCGAAAGTAACGGATAAACCCAAAGAGATACCCGTTAAGGATAAAGACATAAAAGCCGAAGAAGCAGTAAAGCCAATAAAGGAAAAGAAGACGGCTAAATAATCAATCTGCTGATAATAAGCTAGTATAAAGAAGAGGTTGCTCAGGGAGTAACCTCTTTTCTATATATAATCCTTTCTTTCGGAATATCATAGATCTCCATCACAGGGCTGTTGTCTTTATACCCGTTCTCTTCCATATACTCAGTCAAAGCGGGATAGACCCTCATAATGCCAACAAACACCGACATCATTCCTTTATGCGGAAACTCCCCTACAATATAAGATGCTTTAGGTAATATCTTGATTTTAAAAACCTTGGATATATCTGCCATTTGTGCGCTATCTATAGGATTGTCTAACAGGCAGCCGACTTCGGCACGCAACTTGTCTTTATCCACGTGTTGCGGATTATCGAGATACAGGCCGGCGCCCCTGGTAGTCTCTATACCAAAGTCATGCAGCAAAGTATCGTAGATACTATCCATATAGACAGGGCTTTGGCTATAGTACCCCGTAACAGACTCGTACACAAACACTTCTCCTCCGGTTTCCTTTACCTCAAAGGTGATGGTACTGAATCCGCCATAATAGGTATATACACCCATGAGGGAGATAATGAGGAAGACAACAATAAATAATATTGTTATAAGAGCCTTTTTCATATCCTATCGGTCTTGTATCAGTCTATCGGCCATTGCTTTACCCAAGGCAATACAGGCGTCATAAGTATCCATGCGCATAGCCTGTTTCATTTCCACGGCGTCGCCTACTACCTCAAACTTAGTATCGGCAGCAAACTGTGCCAGGCGTTTCACCGCAGCCCCTGCCCATGTAAACGAGCCGAAGTAGCCGAAATAGCGGAACTTCATATCCCGTCCTTCTATCTTCGACAACAGGTATTCCACATCAGGAAACAGTTTGTTATTATAAGTAGGCGAACCGACAATCAGTCCTTTATACTTGAATATATCGCGTATAATATAAGAATGCGACCGCTTCGATACATTATGTAGTATAACCTCCTTGATACCCTGCTGAGCCAGTTCATAGGCAATTGTCTCTGCCATCTGCTCGGTGTTGCCGTACATGCTTCCGTAAGCTACGACTACACCTTCATCGCCTTGGTAGCGGCTTAGCTTGTCATAGATAGAGACTACTTTCTTTATCTGATCTTCCATCGTCCACACAGGGCCATGAGTTGAACAAATATATTGAATATCCAGATCGCCCAGTTTCTCCAAAGCCTTTTGCACAGGCGAACCGAATTTACCTACCACATTGGAATAATAGCGGATCATCTCATCATAATACCTTTCGGGATGAAGCTGCGAATCGGTAATACCGCCATCCAGCGTGCCGAAGGTACCGAATGCATCTCCTGAGAAAATTGCCTTATAAGTAGTATCATAGGTCA
The DNA here is from genome assembly GCA_031285905.1 of Prevotella sp. GTDB lineage: Bacteria > Bacteroidota > Bacteroidia > Bacteroidales > Dysgonomonadaceae > Dysgonomonas. The sequence continues at coordinate 12,298 of JAITVH010000027.1, read as the reverse complement.
TCATTGTCTCAGGCCAGTGTACCATTGGCGTCAGATAGAAGACCAGCTTATGTTTCCCCAACGAAAGTTCCTCATTGTCTTCTATTATCTTCACACCCTCGGTAATACCGAAAAACCCCTGCACCATATCGGCGGTACGTTTGTTACCGATGATCTGCACATCAGGATACTTACTCCGCAACAGGCCGAGCGAACCCGAATGATCCGGTTCCATATGATTGATGATCACATAATCGAGAGGGCGCCCTTCCAAAGCTATTTCGAGTTTATGGAAATAGATATCCGAATAACAAACATCCACAGTATCAAACAGCGCCGTCTTTTCATCTTTTATCAGGTATGAGTTATACGACACCCCTTTTGGCAACGGCCACAGGTTCTCGAACAGATGTTTTGTGCGGTCGTTTACCCCTATATAATATAAGTCTTCCTTTATTTGAATTGGCTTTAACATATTACGGATTTTTATTTTGATTTAATCTTTTCAACCTTCAGAGGCCTTTTCAGAGCCGACCATATAAGCCAGATCCCCCAGATAATAAACGGAAGGCTCAAAAGTTGTCCCATATTCAGTATCATGTCCGATTCGTAATCTTCTTGTGTATTCTTGATAAACTCATAAATAAACCTCGACAGGAATATGCCGATAAGGGATATACCCAATATCAGCCCGGTTTTTTCTCTGGCTTTCGTCTTGTAGAATAAAAACATCCCTACAAGGAATATGATAAAGTAAGTCAACGCCTCATATATCTGGGTGGGGTGACTTGGCTGCGAATAGATTGGTTCAGCTCCTTTTTTCCATTCGTGCAGATTTTCTATAAAGCGGAAAGCCCAAGGCAGATCTGTAGGGCCTCCATATATCTCATGATTCATCAGGTTACCCAGTCGGATAAAAGTAGCCCCGATGGCTACACCTACAACCAATTTGTCCAATGTCTGCACAGCAGTAGGATAAACAGTAAATAACAGCGCCACGCACAAGCCTACCGACAAGCCCAGAAATGCCAGCCCCAAATTGGCATCCACACTCGATGCCGATGTCAGATAGCCGGCAAGGCCGCCTATTATGAAGCCGGAGACAGAGCCTATAAGGACATACCTCCAGTTTATTTTCTTATTCGTTATTTTCAATGAATACAGGCATACGCCGACAACCATACCTATGGCGCCTCCATGGCTGGCGAGCCCTCCTTCCCATATCTTTATCAGATCGATAGGACTGGCCAGATATTCGAGTGGTGTATAGAAAAGACAATGCCCCAGACGCGCACCGATTATAAGTCCGAAAATAACATGCATAAACAGGGAGTCAAACCATTTTTCGGGCAACTTTTCCCATTTATACATCCTTTGGATGACCATCGTAGTTAAAAGGACACCCAGCGCCCAGAGGATTCCATACCATCTTACCTCGCGCCCTAAAATGGTAAATGCTTCGGGATCGACATCCCACGTTATAAATGAAAGCATACTTTTACTTTTAAATCAATAATTGTTTAAGGACTACAAATATATAAAAATACTTGTCAAAGACTCAGGTTCTATCTGAGAAATTGCATTGTCTCCTCAACCTTTTGGTCAAAGATATAATATAAAATGATTCTAAATAATGGAAATTGGGTAATCTTATTTTGCCTTATCAATTAGACCTATCAGCCTTTCAGTAATCAATCTGTTCTCTTTTAGCATTTCATGTATAATATTAAACTTCTCCCTTTCATTTTCAATCAATCTTTCATGGAGTTGAGAATTCTCATCATGAGATTCAATCAATTTATCCAAAGGGTTAAAAGTTATATTGTCATTATGCTCTATTTTCAAATGTACTGTATTATCAGCAGGCACATCCGTTTTCATATTAGTTATATGCGTACGCTTACAGCCTAACTCTTTTACATATACATCTATTACTCTATCTTCCAACACAGGTCTTTCTTCTAATTGGGAAACTGCTTGTTGGGAGATATTTAATTTTTTACCCATATATTCTTGCGAAATCTGGTCAGCTTCTCTTAATCGTTTCGCATTTAATCCCTGATGCACAACAGCGATGGTTCTTTGACCTGATATTATTGGAACAGTAGCCTCATTCATAATTATTATATATTTTTTACTATTAACAAAAGTACAAATTTATCATTGTGAAAATCATTATCCATTCACTTTTTTAAGATACACATATATATTGCTTGTTACTATCTTGTTACTATACCGATTATTTAATTTATCAATATAGCTATTTACCCTTTATTTGTAACAAATTAAACTAAAATAAATATCTATGTTTTCATCTTTTAACTTTACTCATTCTATGGGTGCCCCACCCTTCAAGTACACGGACGCTGGGCTAAAGCACGATAAAGAATACATAAATTTTTATAATTTCTTGAGTTATTCGGGCGTCAGCCTTCTGTGCATTAGTTCCCAAGGCGGGCACCTGTCCGGTGCAGGCGGCGTAGATGCAAATGGGCGAAGCCGTTTGTTTGCATCAGCCGGCAAACCGTTGACAGGTCGCCGGGGAACGAAGCACTAGCCTTTTGTTTCGTTTTGGGCAATGCCAACCAACGGTCACAGGAGCGAAGCGTATGTAAAATGAAAGACATGCGACAGCAACAATATATAGATGTTGATTTAATAAACAAACACAAGGTAAACACATAATAATCAAAATCTTAATATACGATACATTATCAACAAGCTATTCAATTCTCAAAATAATTATAATACATATTTTTGTATTTCACAAAACTATTATAAATACCTATGTTCTCATTCTTCAAAGATAGTAAAAGAGCAAAAGAAGCTGACCTCCTCCAAAAAGAATTAGCCCTTAATCGCAAACTAATATCCCTCGACATGGAGAAATTATTACTGATAGAACTACTCGATGATGATCCCAATGATCCCGAAAACCTCAAAGAACTGAAAACTCATATGCGAAACTACTTTCATTTACTAAAAGAAGCCCGGGAAGCGATAAATGAGCTATACGGTCATTGCTGATTTTAACTAAAAGGTGACAAAGGTAACACGAAAACAGGAATTATGAATGATGAATTATAAATGAAGAATGAATGAAAATATATTGGGTTCAGCTTATTATTTGATAATTGACTTCGTCGATTGCTCCGCAATTCATAACCCATAACTCATAATTCATAATTTTTCATTCTTCATTCTTATCCTGGCTTTTTCCATGTCTGCAATCTTTCTATCGCCTGCTTCATCACAGTGCCCAGCTCCGGATCGGTAGTCTCTATAATCCATGGCTTAGGCTCTTTTATTTCCTTATCCTCTTTCTCTTTTTTCTTACGGTCGTTGCGTTCAATAACAAACTTGATAGCTGCCATAACAGGAGCTACTTCCTTTTCTTTAATAATCTCTTTCTTGAGGATAGATACATTCGGGTTACTTGGGGACGGTTCATACTCTCTCTTTGTTTCTTTTATTCTATATCCTTCCAGCTTTTCCTTTAGAGACCTTCGTGCAAGTGCCACCAACATCTCCTCACATCTTTCTTTCGCTTCTTCGATGGCTTTTCTGAACTCAGGCTTGTTTTCATACCACTGATAGTATGTTTTTCGGCTTATATCCAATGACTCGCATATTTCCGCGATGGTGAACAGATCAGTTTCGATCATATTGATCATTGTCCTTACCAGTTTTTCTGTGTACTTCATAATTCTTTTTCTTTTTCTTTTTTATTGTTATTTATCTGTTATTGTTTCCCGTAGGGGCAATCCCTTGTGGTTGCCCGATTGTTGCAGGCAGGCACAAGACCTGCCCCTACAACCTATAGATAAATTCGAAAAAAAAAGATGAAAAATTCTCCTACGATTCCCCTTAATAATATATTAATTAATATTACTTCACATTTTCATCCAAAAACATAATCCATTTACTAATATTTTATATATTTGCTATAACAAATTTTACATATATTCATTCAACACAATCATTGATGAAACGTTATATACGATATTACTCACATTATAAGAATTTCCTTAATTTATTAATAATAAAAATTTAGACTTCATGAAAAAGTATTTGGCAGAGATGATCGGAACGATGGTTCTTGTTCTCATGGGTTGTGGTGCTGCTGTATTTGCCGGCGCAGGACAACCGTTTGCGTCCGTGGGTACATTGGGTGTGGCTTTTGCTTTTGGTTTGGCCGTATTGGCAATGGTATATACAATAGGAAAGGTATCAGGGTGCCATATCAACCCCGCTATCACATTAGGCTTGCTGCTATCTAAAAAGATTTCAGGCAAAGATGCAGCCATGTATATGATCTTTCAGGTCATCGGGGCGATTATCGGCTCAGCCATATTGTACATATTGGCTAAAGATTCGGGTTCTACCACAACACTTACAGGTGCAAACGGCTTCGCCGAAGGTGCTGTAGTAACAGCTTTCATCGCTGAGACAGTATTTACTTTCATCTTTGTATTGGTTGTGCTTGGCGTAACTTCCAAAGGTGCAAACAACCAATTTGCCGGTGTGGCTATCGGTCTTGCCTTGGTGCTGGTACACATTGTATGTATTCCTATCACAGGTACATCTGTCAACCCTGCCCGTAGCATTGGCCCTGCCTTATTCGACGCTATAGAAGGCGGGAAAGCCCTTGCACAGCTTTGGTTGTTCATCGTTGCCCCATTCCTTGGTGCTGCTCTGTCTGCCCTTGTATGGAAAGCTATCGATACAGAAAAAGAATAAAAATAACTACCCGGTATGGGATAAAAAAAGTACTGTTCGTTTCGGACAGTACTTTTTATTTTATAGAAGCGTATAATTAATATACCAATTTCATAATCGAAACCTCCATCCCGGCTACCATATCGGCCGAAGCGGCTTTAAACGTTTTGTAGTGATCAGTATTGTTATGAAAATCGATAGCAGCCTGAGACCTCCATTCTTCCAGCATGATAAACTTCGTAGGATCGGATACATCCTGATGAAGATTGTATGAAATACAGCCTTCTTCTTCCTGGCTTCCCTGCACTACAGCCTGAAATATCGGCAGAATATCCGTTACTGCTTCCGGCTTAATTTTAATAACAGCTACAATTTTCAACTCATCTCCCGTACGTTCTTCACCATCGGTTTTAACAATAATAGTCTTCGTTTCCTTTTCTGTAGTCTTCATACATCCGGAAAGGAAGAATGTCCCTAAAATAACGGCCAATAAGATCTTTTTCATAATGCAATATAATTAATGATTCCTGTATTAGTTATTTTTTTACATTTACCGGAACAAAGATACATTTTTTACAAATAAATCTCCTGATTATGTCAGATTATGTTAAATATGTTTTCAGGGGTTGTTCTTTCGATAAATTTGTTTTTTATTTGTATTGCTAATATGAAACTATTAATAACATAAACTCTTACGCCTATAGATTAGACATTACTCTGAATTTTTTTAATATATAGAGCAATGGATGAATTATTAAAGATGACCGACGAACAATTGGTCAAAGATTATTCTAACGGCAACAATCTTGCTTTTGATATCTTATTGAACAGGCACAAACAGAATGTGTACAATTATATCTATTTCATTGTACGCAATAAAGAACTATCGGAAGATATTTTCCAGGAGACTTTCATTAAAGCTATCATAACCATCAAACAAGGCAGGTATACCGAAAACGGTAAATTCAGGGCATGGATTTCACGCATTGCCCACAATCTCATTATCGATCATTTCCGTCAGGAGAAGAACGAGAATACAGTATCCAATGATGAAGCCCCTATCGATTTACTGAATAATCCGGCCCTGTGCGATGGCACTATCGAAGACCAGATGATCAGTATGCAGATCACATCCGATATAAGGAAGTTGATATCTTACCTTCCCGATAGCCAGAAAGAGGTATTGGAAATGCGTTATTATCAGGACTTAAGCTTTAAGGAAATAGCCGATATCACGGGGGTGAGTATTAATACCGCATTAGGACGTATGCGCTATGCCATACTGAATATCAGGCGTATGGCCGAAGAAAATAATATTGTATTGACAATGTAATCAATACACAATTCTATCTATACACACAAAGGGTGCACTCTTAAACACGGGGTGCACTTTTTTATCCGATGACTTCGAAACGGGCAAACTTCAGCAATAACTGTTTTACTCCCGAATTTTCAAATTCCACAGTCGCTTTACGGCTGTCGGGATCACCCGTTATGGCAGTCACTTTGCCTATCCCGAAACGTTCATGTTTTATCATGGCTCCCACTTCCACCTCACCGCTATTTATCCCTGCCGATGGTTTTGGTGTAGCCGTTCTGGCATTTACCAGCCTGCCGCGGGAAGGTATCGGGGATGGACTTTTTTCTACCGGTGTCGAAGCCGGACGGGACGGCATATTAAATCCCAGATCGGAACTTTTGCTGTAATCGAACAACTCTTTGGTATATGTTTCGGGACGATTTAAAACTCCGAAGTTATTATTCTCCAACTCATCAATATCTCCATTTAGGAATTCTTTTTTTAAATCGCGTAAGAAACAACTCTTTTTGCAAAAATTCATCTGCCCGTTACGGAAACGTTGTTTAGCCCAGGTTATCATGCAAAACTCTCTGGCACGGGTAATAGCTACATAGAATAAGCGGCGTTCTTCTTCCAGCTCTCTGTCTCTCGGTTTTCCGAATTCATCTTTTACCATTGCCGAAGGGAAAAGATCTTCTTCGAGCCCCACAATAAAGACATTGTTAAATTCCAATCCTTTAGCGGCATGAACAGTCATCATGGTCACTTTCTCTTTCTCAGCCTCTTTGTCCGTATCCTGATCGCTCAGTAACGATACCTCCGAGAGGAAATCCATCAGGCTGATGCCTCCAAGCCCTTCTTCCCGGCGCGATTCACAAAACTCATGAATACCACCCAGCAGTTCCTGTAAATTCTCTTGACGGCTCATTCCTTCAGGTGTTTGATCCTGATATGCCTCGCTGGCAATACCGCTCTCTTTGACTACCTTAGTAGATATCTCGTAAGCATTCAGTTCGTTCAATTGAAGTATAAAACCTTCTATCAGTTCTCTGAAATCTCCAAGTTTCTTAGCTGTACCTGCATTTATATTCAGATTGTAACCCAGCGGATCACCTATTACTTCCCATAGGCTTACATTATGAAGCCGCGCCGCATCGGCAATTTTAGTAACGGTCGTATTACCTATTCCGCGGGTTGGAAAATTGATAATACGTTTAAATGCTTCTTCATCATACGGGTTGACCACCATGCGGAAGTAGGCGATCACATCTTTTATCTCCTTACGCTGATAAAACGATAGTCCGCCATAGATGCGGTATGGTATATTCTTTTTCCGTAAAGCCTCCTCGAATATACGAGACTGCGCATTGGTGCGGTAAAGAATCACAAAGTCGCTGTATGGCGCTTTCTTATCACGCCTGAGATCCCATATCTTGTTCGATACAATTACCCCTTCTTCAAAGTCGGAAAAAGCGCTGGTAATTTCAATCCGTTCGCCTGCATCGTTTTCTGAATATATGGTCTTCTCTATTTGTCCCCTGTTTTGTTTGATCAGGCTATTGGCGGCATTGACGATATTTTGTGTCGAACGGTAATTACGTTCCAGCTTAAATAATTTAGCCTCCGGATATACCTCTTTAAATTTCAGTATATTCTCGATATTCGCTCCGCGGAACGAGTAGATGCTCTGTGCATCATCTCCCACCACACATACACGGTGATGTGCATCTGCCAGTTGCTTCACCACAAGATATTGGGCAAAGTTAGTATCCTGATACTCATCTACCAGTATAAACCGGAAACGCTCCTGATAACTTTTTAAGACATCGGGATGATCGCGAAACAGACGATTGGTATAAAACAGCAAATCGTCAAAATCCATCGTATTCGAAGCCTTCAGCCGATTGTTATATTCCCTGTAAATATCTTTAATAGCCGGCATTTTCGACCGTTGATCGTATTCCAACAGTTCCTTATTTTGAGCATACATTTGCGGCGATATCAGCGCATTTTTAGCATTCGATATCGTAGCCTGTACGCGTGCCGGTTTATATACTTTATCATCCAACTGGTATTGTTTGATGATCGTTTTTATAAGGTTACGGGAATCCGCCGAATCGAAAATTGTGAAGTTAGCCGTAAATCCTATCCGTTCCGATTCGGTACGTAAAATACGCGAAAAAACCGAGTGAAAAGTTCCCATCCAAAGATAACGGGCATACTGCCAACCTATCAGCTGGGCAATACGTTCCTTCATCTCACGAGCCGCCTTGTTTGTAAAAGTAAGCGCCAGGATGCTTTGCGGGTGAAAACCTGTCTGCATCAGGTAAGCTATCTTATATGTCAATACACGCGTTTTACCCGATCCTGCACCCGCAATGATCAGGGACGGCCCGTCAATATATTCTACGGCCTCACGCTGCTGCCCGTTCAGTTGTTCCAGTAAATTATTCATAGGGATAAATTCGGAAACAAAGATAATGCTAACTTATGAGTTTGAAAATCCCTCCTGCTATTTTTATCAACATTATTCATGAACAAATTGCCTAATCTTTTAAATCAATCTGACAGATATCCTTATTATATAAGATTTTGTCTGTTCATCCTATTAATATTCCCGGTTTGGAAACGTATTTGAAAATAATCTCGTAAATTTGGGGATATGTTAATAAAACAAATACTATTAGTTGGCGTAGGCGGGGCTGCAGGCAGCATATTGCGCTTTCTTACCTCGGTTCTGATTGTCAGGTCAGAACCATTTCCTTTCCCGTTGGCAACCTTTACAGTGAATATATTAGGCTGTTTCTGTATTGGCCTTTTTATTAATCTAATCCCCTCCAATAACCTGCGCTTTCTTCTTATTACAGGATTTTGCGGCGGATTCACCACCTTTTCCACTTTTGCCAGCGAGACTTTAACACTGATCAACGACAACCAAACGCTATTAGCCATTGTTTATACCCTATTAAGTTGTGTGATTGGCATTGGTGCTGTATGGTTGGGCATGACTCTAACTAAATAATAAATAGCGGAGTTTAATAAATTTAACACTCTTCTGTATGCAAATTGCAAAATTCAAGCATCTAATATAAAGCAAACAAATAAATCTCAACATATGAAAAAGCAATATCTGATTTGTTTAATCTTTTTATTCAGCGTATTAACAATGACTGCGCAAAAAACGAACAATAAATATATAAGCGAATGGGAAAGAGTCGACAAGTTTATGGAAGAAAGCCTTCCTCAATCTGCGATATCCGCAATAGACAGTATTCTTCTAAAAGCAATTGCCGAAAAGAATAATACGCAGGTTGTAAAAGCGCTTATCGTCAAGAATAAGAATAATATATCGATAGATAAGGATAATAATCTTAAACTGATTGCCGACTTTGAAGCACTTGCCACTCAGGCCAATGATGTTAACGAACAATCATTGTTATATTCCATGCTGGCAGAATTATATTATAATTATTATGAAAACAACCGATGGAATATCCGGGGCAGAACAGCATTAAGCGATTTAGTACCTGATGATATAAAGGAATGGACTGAAAATATCTTTATAGATAAAATCATAGAAAACCTTGATTTATCTGTAAAGGAAAAAAATAACCTGAAAGGACATACAACAAAAGAATATGACGATATCATACTTTTAGGCTCAGATGGAGAACGCTACTACCCTACCCTATACGATTTTCTGATGATGAGAACTATCGAACTGGCAAAAAAATTGCCCCAGGGATTCGATTCTTCTGCAACCGGACAGACTATCGAGAAACTGATCCTGCCCGCGAATGAATATGTAAAATTGACTATCGAACCGGGAGCCGATAAAAAATATAGTGAGTTGACATATTATCAGCAATATCTGAAAGATTTATTAAGCCGGAATCTGTTGCCAACCATTATCGTTACCGATATAGACAGGATAAGTTACTTGAAAAACAGATATTGGGGATCGGAAAAAGAAAAAGTAGACCAGGCATACGAAGAATTATACAAAGTATATCAGAATAACGAAACATCTATAGAGATTATTAAGCATATTGTCATTAATTATCCTTATAATGACCAGGCAAAAAGAAACAAAGCTATTTATGATTGGGTGAAAAAAGGGATTGGACAATATCCTGATTATTATGCCATCTATCTGCTAAAAGATGAATTGAAGCAAATAGAACAACCGAACATAGAAATAAACGCCTCCTCTCTATATCATCCTCAGAATGAGATCAAAATAGATTTATATTACAAAAATCCACAGAAATTTGAGACTAAGCCCGATTTCAAATTATATAAGGTCGAGGATGGAAAATATACCAAGATAAAAGATTTCCCGTTGGATCTGGTTTCAAAAACCACCTATAACGCCGATACCCTATCATTAAATCTGGGTAAGCTTCCGGTAGGGAGATATTGCTTTAGCCCTTTCAATCCTGAAGTAAAAACAGAGAATAGTCAAAATTTCAATTTTGTAGTATCATCTCTTACATCTTTTTCCAGGAATAGAGCCAAGAATGAGTATGAGATATTTGTTGTGGACAGAATAACAGGGCAGCCTCAGAAAGACGTGACCATCAAAATATTTCAGGATAGCAGAAGCAAAGAATTTACAGGACGGAATGTAGATGATATAAATCCGTTAAGCATTTTGAGAACAAACGAAATGGGGCTTGCCATATATAAGCAGGACACCAGTGTCATTAAGTCAAATGACCTATCATACAAAATAGAACTTGCCCAGGACTCTTGTTTAGATAAACAACAGCTATACTCTCAAAGTTACCGATGGGAATATTCAAATGGTGGACAGGAAGTCACAAATGTAACTTCTATTCTTATTGACAGAAGTATTTATCGTCCGGGGCAAACTGTATATTTTAAGGCAATAACTTTGAATAAAGATTCTAAGCCTGTCACAAAAAAGAAAATGACAGTCGGACTGTACAATACGAATGGAGAACTTGTCACCGAAAAAGAATTGGTATCAAATGAATTCGGTTCGGTATTCGGTGAATTCATTCTTCCTAAAGCCGGACTTCTGGGACAATACAGCATACAAGTAGAAAATAACTCCAATTATTTTTCAGTAGAAGAATACAAACGCCCGACATTCGAAGTCACATTTGACAAATCGGAAAAAACATATACTTTCGGTGATGAAGTCACCATTAAAGGCCATGCTAAAAACTTCTCGGGAGTAAGCCTTCAGGATGCAGAAGTAAAATATACTATCACCCGTGAACAGTTTAGTTTCTGGCGTTCAGGCAATGGATCTCAATTTGCAGAAGGCTCTGTAAAAACAGATGCAGACGGCTCATTTGAGATCACATTTACGCCTCAACCGGGAGATGATAGAAGAAGCTTGTTACGCATAGGAAATGATAAGAATATTTACCTCTTTAATATCTCAGCCAAAGTTACAGACCTCAACGGAGAAACCCAGAACGGGAATTACGGCCTTTCTGTGGGAAATGTATCGATGGTAATGAATATCGATCTGCCTGATAAGATAGAAAAGGCAAGTGACTATAAATTTGAAATCACGGCTCGCAATCTTGAGAGTCAGGAGATAAAGGCATCGGGAAAATATATGATGTTCAGCCTTGATGAAAATGATTCTATAAAAGTCAAGATTACAGAGGGATCATTTGAAGCGGGAGACCAAACTACCTTGAAAAATAAGCTAAAGAATACGGTTTCAGGAAAATACAGGATCAGAATAAGCGCATTGGATGATAAACAACGGGAAATAACAGAACAAAAAGATTTTATCCTGTTTTCTTATAGTGACAAAAAACCTCCTATAAAAACAAAGGAATGGTTTATAACTAAAAATACAGTTTTTGGTAAGGACAAGCCTGTTGAAGTCATATATGGCTCTTCTGATAAAGAGACTTATCTCTTATATCAGTTGGTTAACAACGATAAAGTCTTCGATGCGCGTTTCATAAAACTAAGCAACTCTAACCATATATTCACCATTCCGTATAAACAAGAGTATGGAGATGAGGTAAACCTGTCGCTGGTTACAATGAAAGACGGGCAATTATATAGTCAGAATGTTTCCTTAAAAAAGGAAGAAACCATTCCTGATACTAAATTGACAATGAAACTGGAAGTATTCCGCGACAGACTTCGTCCGGGACAGGAAGAAACATGGACTATCAGCGTGAAGGATACAACAAATATACCTGTAGCAGCAGAGTTGCTGGCATCTATGTATGATACCTCTCTCGATAAATTATCTTCATATTCTCCTTGGAACATCACTCGTCCATATATTTATAAGGAACG
>JAITVH010000146.1 GCA_031285905.1 Prevotella sp. | reverse complement strand
ATCCGCTATCCATCAACTTTTTTTCTTAAAATATGTTATAAAGAATAGGTGCCTTTTTTAACAACATATGATATATAAACAGCAAATATCAGAGAGAATGGCTTTAACAGTGAATAGGTTATATTCCATTAATAAATAAGCGTTTAGTGTACATTTATTAAGTTGGATAAAGTCTTTTAAAGATTTTATCCAACTTTTGAAAAATTATATAATATTCTTTTGATATTCCATTTTATACATGTATTTTTGTGAAATAAACTTAAATTGTTGGGTTATGAAGATGAAGTGTTTGACATATCTTCTCATATCGGCAATAGTTCTTGGGTTATCATTTGTATCCTGCGAAAATGACGATAATACTAATGTCAAAAACCTTGAAGGACATTGGATTTATGCAGGTACTAAGGCTGATGTCCATGTTACAGACTCGGCTTTGAAACGATTGGTGGAAGATTATATCATTAGTAGAAACGAGGCTTGCAAGGTTAGTTATGAGTTTAAGAACGACAAAACTTATTACTATTATCAGGATTTAGCAGAACCGCTTAAAGGTATATTCAGAACTGTTGACAAGAATTACTTTGTAATGGATGACGTATACGGCATTAAAAGTATGGCGCGTAACGATTCTATTATATACGTAATATCTGATGTAAGGGAGGAGATCATAAGAAACTTAGGTATTGACGAAAAAGTATTGGTAAAAGCTTTAGCCACAGATACATTCAGGCGAGGACTATTCTTAGATTAATGTTTCTGGAAATCTAATTGTTGGGGATATTAATAAGTATCATTTCAGGTTTCTTTTTGTTTTCTTTGCTTTTTTCTGTACTCATACGGGTTAGTAGGATTTTTTCTGCTCCAGATGTTTAGTTTCTTCTCGCGTGCAACCTGCTCCAGTGAGTCTAAACGGTGATCATCGACAAAGTGATTGTAATACCATGCCAGTCCCTGTCTCACCATTTCCTCATTCACATTCAAGCCATCAATATATACAAAGCCTAACAGCCTGTCATATTGGTCATAACCTTGAGAATGGACATCCACTATCTTTCCATAACATAAATCATTTAGAAGCTGGCGCGATTTGTTACTAAAATCTTGTCCCCGTTCAGGAGCATCGATACCATATAACCGTACCTTGATGCGTTCTCCTGTCATGGTTTTCATAGTAAAAGTATCCCCGTCTGCGACACTCACCACTTCACCTGTAATAATCTCACTATCAGTATTACAGGCAAAAAAGAAAAGGAAAATAGAGTAAAGCAGTATTTTTCTCATCTACATATTGTTAGCAGCCAATTCCCCATTTTCAAGATATGACATATCACCCATAGACTCTACGGCGAACCTGCCATCCTGATATATGACCTTACATACAGCAGCATTGTCCAGCGGTTGAGTGAAAATTTTATCTCCACCCAATCCTAATAACATAGCTAAAATACTCATCCCATGTGCTATAACCAGAATATTTCCCTCTCCAAATTGTATTTCATTTTCAGCAATCTCCCTGAGGCTTTCCTGTGTGCGGGCTTCCACTTGTGAAAAACTTTCTGCCAGGCCCAGTTTATCTATCGCTTTTACGGCATCGAGAACATCGCCATAATGAATTTTCTTAGCCAGAATATCTTTCACCATCTCTTCCATCGAAACATAGTGCAGGTAAAGAGCAGCATTACTCCACATAACATGGTTAAAATCAGCTTCAAAACTACCAAAGCAAGCTTCTTTCAGTCCGGCCAATTCTATAACAGGAACATCATCCTGGCCTTTTGCCCCAAGTATTATGCGGGTAGTTTGCAAGGTACGGCGGAGGTCACTACAATAGGCTGTACGGAAAGGTATATCGCTAAATCCATAGCCCAGAAAACGTGCCGCATCAATCCCCTCTTGTGTCAAGGGCGAGTCGCACCATCCCTGCACCCTGTTCAGTGTGTTCATGATAGTCTTACCATGACGCACTACATATATTGTAATATTATTTGGCATATTTGTCAACTTTACTTTTAATCAAAAATATCTACATTGGTAATTATCAATGCAGCTCAGCTTTGTGAAGCAGAGGCAAAGGTAGCAACTTTTATCCTCTTTTCTCATTTCAGATAATAATACTCTTTCTGCTGATCATAGACAAAACCGTTTGCTAACAGTGCTTTACAGGAAGCGATATTTTCTTTTTCAGGCTGTACAACTATTTCGGCTTCAGGATTTTGTTCGTATATTTTTCGGACTAAAACCTTTACAATCTCTTTGCCCAGTCCTTTTCTCAAATACTTCTCTTCTCCGATCAGGTAGTCAATGCTAAATATTTTACCCGGATTCTCGGCCAGATACCATTCTTCTTGCGCATCAAAACAGTCGTAATATTGGCAAAACCCAATCGGCTCCTCATTATTGGAAACAATAAAATGATTAATGAAGCTAAATTCCCCATTACGGTTTTTGACTTCATGAAGCCATTCATCAGCATCATGGTACCATTTCAGTATATAATCTTTGTTCAGCCAGATGCTCAATAGCTTTATATTATCATCTTCTACAGGCTTTAACTTTATAGTATCATTCATACTAAACAAACAATATAAATTATTTATTATATTTGTAATAACGTTAATCTTAAAACTATTTTCATATGCACAATTTACTTTTTTTAGGAAACTTAGGTACAGGGGAATTTATCATCATCATCCTCACCTTTTTACTTCCCATTATCATCTTTTTAATCCCCACTGTAATATGTCTTATAGATATCTTAAAAAATGAGTTTACAGCGAATAATAAAGTTGTTTGGGTACTGGTTGTTTTATTCCTTAATATTATAGGTGTTTTACTATATCTATTTATAGGTAGAAGCCAGAAAATAGGGACTAATCCTTAACGACTTATTTAAATTCTATTTATAGCAAAAGTAAATAATATAAAAAATGGGGTTGTTCTTAAAAGACAGCCCCATTCCTTATATGGAATATTTTTACTCTTTCATTTTCTTCACCCACTCCCTTGCATTCACAAAGGCTTCCATCCATGGCGTAAAATCATCCTTACGGTTCTCGAACGGATAATATCCACATTGCCAAGGGAAAAGCGATCGTTCCAGATGCGGCATTATTGCCAGATGACGTCCATCCTTGGATACCACTCCGGTAATATTATAAGCCGATCCGTTAGGATTTCCCGGATATTCGCTATATATATATTTAGCAACCACATTATATTCGGATTCCTCTTTCGGCATTGTAAAACGTCCTTCTCCGTGTACCGACCAGATACCTAACTTACTTCCTGATAACGAGCCTAGCATGACCGAGTTGTTCTGTGGAATTTCCACGCTTACATAAGTCGATTCAAATTTATGTGATACATTGTGTTCCATTTTGGGATGCTTGTCATGTTCCGGATATACAAGGTCTAGTTCCATCATCAGCTGACAACCGTTACACACACCCAGACTTAATGTATCTTTTCTTGCATAAAACTTACGCAATGTCTCTTTCGCCTTTTCGTTATAGATAAAGCTTCCTGCCCATCCTTTCGCTGAACCCAGTACATCCGAATTGGAGAATCCCCCGCAAAATACAATCAGGTTAATATCCTCAAGCGTTTCGCGTCCTGATACAAGGTCAGTCATATGTACATCTTTTACATCGAAGCCGGCCAGGTATAAGGAATAGGCCATTTCACGTTCGCTATTAGTTCCCTTTTCGCGTATAACGGCAGCCTTGATTCCAGTAGACTCATTCCTGTTGGGATCGATGCCATATTGAGCAAAGCGTCCTGTAAAAGAAGGATTAAACTTAAATTGAAGAGGTTGCTTCTTATAATTATCAAAACGGTCTTTGGCAAGTTTTTCCGTACTTTGCTTCTTGTCAAGCAGATAAGAAGGTTCATACCACACATCCCGCAATTCGTCTATATCAAATTCCTGTACAAACTGATCTTTTTGTATAACAAATTTCCTTTCTTCAATCGGGCGTGCAATAATAGCAAAGCCAATACCATAATCATCCAGTATCTTTTCTACCAGATGATGATGCTTAACTTGAATCAGTACACCCGGATTCTCAGAGAACAGAATTTTTATCAAGTCTGTATGATGCAATTTATCCAAACGGGCTTCCAATCCTCCCTGCGGATTGGCAAAGCACATTTCCAACATCGCTGTAGCCAAACCTCCTGCAGATATATCATGTCCCGCCAGAATAAGTCCTCTGTCTACTAATTCCTGAACGGCAGTAAATGCATTCTTGAAATACTCCGTATCCTTCACTGTTGGAACTTCCTCTCCCAGCTTACTCATCGTCTGGGCGAATGCCGAGCCACCCAACTTGAACGTATCAAACGAGAAGTCAATATAATAGAGATAAGTTCCTTTAATATAAGCTAATACAGGGGAAACTATTTTACGGATATTCTTTACCTCGCCGGCAGCCGAAATAATGACTGTACCCGGAGAATATACTTTATCGTTTCCATATTTTTGAGTCATGGATAATGAATCCTTACCTGTAGGGATATTTACACCCAACTCGCAGGCAAAATCAGAACATGCTTCTACAGCCTTATATAAGCGTGCATCTTCTCCCGGATTCTTACAAGGCCACATCCAGTTGGCGCTTAACGATATACCTTTCAGTCCATCCTCAATCGGGGCAAATATTATATTAGTCAACGCCTCAGCAATAGATAAAACCGAGCCTGCAGCCGGATCAACCATAGCAGCCTGCGGCGCATGTCCTATAGAGGTTGCAACCCCTACCCTGCCTTTATAATCGAGGGCAACAGCCCCCAAATCACTTAACGGCAATTGAATCTCTCCCTGTGTCTGTTGACGGACAACCTTTCCTGTTACCGAACGGTCAACCTTATTTGTCAGCCAGTCTTTACATGCCACAGCTTCCAGTTGAAGCACATTTTTCAGATATTCTTCCAGTTTGTTTATATCATATCCAGGATTTGAGTAAATCTCTTCTATTGTTTCATCCTGCATAATTGTCCGAGGCGCCTTCCCAAAAAAGTCTTCCAGTTTCAGGTCAATAGGGCGTTTTCCATCCGCTTGCTCAAAAACAAACTTCATATCATTGGTAGTCTCACCTACTATATACATCGGTGAGCGTTCGCGATCAGCAATACGTTTCATTTTCTCAGCCACTTCTTCCGGAATCAAAAGCCCCATACGCTCCTGACTTTCATTACCGACTATTTCTTTAGCTGAAAGGGTAGGATCACCAATTGGAAGTTTTGACATATCTATCTTCCCTCCGGTAGCTTCTACCAGTTCCGACAGGCAATTGAGATGCCCACCTGCACCGTGGTCGTGGATTGAAACTATCGGGTTATCATCCGATTCGGCAAAAGCACGGATAACATTGGCTGCACGTTTCTGCATCTCAGGATTCGAACGCTGTACAGCATTTAATTCGATACCGCTCGAGAATTGTCCTGTATCCACAGAAGATACGGCTCCTCCGCCCATTCCGATGCGATAATTATCGCCTCCGAGTATCACCACTTTTTCGCCTGGTTTAGGCTCGCCTTTCAATGCATCCCGTTTGTTGGCAAAACCAACGCCACCCGCTAACATGATTACTTTATCAAATGCAAATTTCTTTCTGTTTTCTTCGTGCTCGAATGTCAGCAGTGAGCCACAGATAAGAGGCTGGCCATATTTATTTCCGAAATCAGATGCACCGTTCGATGCTTTGATCAGAATTTCCTCCGGAGTCTGATATAACCAGGGACGCTCTTCCATTGTTTCTTCCCAAGGCTTTCCGGCCTTAGTACGAGGATATGAAGTCATATACACGGCTGTTCCGACCAAAGGCAATGAAGCACGCCCTCCACCCAGACGGTCGCGAATCTCCCCGCCCGAACCAGTCGCCGCACCATTAAATGGTTCAACTGTAGTGGGGAAGTTATGAGTTTCAGCTTTTAACGATATGACCGATTTTATTTTCTTCGTTCCAAAGTAACTTGGCTTATCTCCTTCTGCGGGAGCGAATTGCTCTATTTCAGGACCTTGATTAAAAGCCACATTATCTTTGTAGGCGGAAACCAACTTATTAGGATTAACCTGCGATGTTTTCTTTATCAGTTTGAATAAACTACTTTCTTTTGTTTCCCCATCGATAATAAACGTCCCGTTAAATATCTTATGGCGGCAATGTTCGGAATTAACTTGTGAAAACCCGAAAACCTCACTATCAGTCAGTTTTCGCCCAAGTCTTTCACTCACACTGTTTAAATATTCAATTTCATCTTCACTCAATGCCAAACCTTCCTGTACATTATATGCTGCAATGTCATCAATTTCAACGATAGGATCAGGTAATTTATCAATCGTAAATATGTCCTGATTAAGCCCGTCATATATGCGTTGAAGCATGGGGTCATGCTCCGCATCATTAGTCTTTACCGGAAAAAATTCCTCGATGCGCATTATGCCATCAATACCCATATTCTGAGTAATCTCAACAGCATTGGTACTCCACGGGGTAATCATTTCGCGGCGAGGGCCGACAAAGAAGCCTGACATCTTATCAATTTCGAGCAATTGGGCACCACTAAATGCCCATGTAAGACGCTGGACAAAATCGTTGTTGAGAGATGTACTTGATTGAACTGCAATAATGTTCTGAGAAGGAGTTTGAAAGAAAGAAACCATATTTTTATTCGTTAATTATATGTTATAAAACAGGCACACAAAGATAGTGAAAAGTAGATGAAAATTATGGTAGAAAAACATAAAATATAGCCTATTAGTTTTTAACAACTAATACCATTCCTCACTAGGTCAGTTTAAAGATTAATATTACCTTTGTATACCAAAAAAATAAAGTTGATACAAACATTTTATAAACTAACTTATACCAAATGAAAATAGCTATTGTTGGTACAGGCTATGTTGGTCTGGTGACTGGAACATGTTTTGCCGAAATGGGAACAGATGTCTACTGTGTAGATATAGACCAAAAGAAAATCGAAAATCTCAAAAATGGGATTATCCCGATTTTCGAACCCGGACTGGACGAAATGGTGGAACGCAATCATAAAGCTGGACGACTGCACTTTACTACCGATCTGGCATCGGTTCTTAATGATGTCGATATAGTATTCTCCGCAGTAGGCACCCCTCCTGATGAAGATGGCAGTGCTGATCTGAAATATGTATTAGAAGTTGCGCGTACTGTAGGGAAAAACCTTGAAAAATATATGGTTATAGTAACCAAAAGTACTGTTCCTGTAGGAACAGCTAATCTGGTAAAGAAAGCCATACAAGACGAATTAGACAAAAGAGGTAAATCAGACATCAAATTTGATGTGGCATCCAATCCTGAATTTTTGAAAGAGGGTGCGGCCATTACAGACTTCATGCAGCCAGACCGCGTGGTGGTAGGCTTAGAATCGGAACAAGCCCAGCGCTTAATGGAGAAACTATACAAGCCGTTTACACTAAATAATTATCGTATTATCTATACGGATATCCCATCTGCCGAAATGATTAAGTATGCTGCTAATGCCATGCTTGCTACACGGATCAGTTTCATGAACGATATAGCTAATCTTTGTGAGATTGTAGGTGCGGATGTAACTATGGTACGTAAAGGAATCGGAGCTGACGCGCGTATTGGTTCAAAATTCCTTTATGCAGGATGCGGTTATGGTGGCAGCTGTTTTCCTAAGGATGTTAAGGCTATTATTAAAACAGCCAAAGACCTCGGGCATAACATGGAGATATTGGAAGCTGTGGAAAATGTAAATGAAAAGCAAAAGAATATCTTATTCGATAAGCTCCTGAAATACTATGATGGAGATATAAAAGGGAAAACAATCGCAATCTGGGGATTAGCGTTTAAGCCAAAGACTGACGATATGCGTGAAGCCCCTTCTCTTGTCCTGATAGATAAAATATTACAAGCCGGAGGAAAAGTCAAGGCTTATGATCCTGTAGCTATCGAAGAAGCAAAGCGTCATCTGGGTGATTCTATTACATATGCTAAAGATATATACGACACCACACTGGATGCCGATGCCATACTAATGGTAACAGAGTGGAACGAATTTCGTTTGCCGACCTGGGAAGTGATCAAGAAAACGATGACAAAACCTGTTGTATTTGATGGACGAAATATATACAACAAACAAGAATTGAACGAAGTTGGTTTCGACTATTTCGGGATCGGAATTAAATAAGGTCGCAGACCTATCTATTAACCATCCAAGTATAGTAACGGCTCATTTTATAATTTTGAGACATAGTATTAAAGCTTTCTTTTATTTAATTTTATCAGAATAATTTCAATGGCTACATAAAAGTTTATAGTTTTGTGTAGCCATTTTTATATATAAACAGATGATCAAGGTAGAAGGAATTACAAAAAGCTTCGGTTCGCTGAAAGTACTTAAGGGTATTGACCTGCAAATAAACAAAAGTGAAATAATATCCATCGTTGGTGCCAGTGGTGCCGGTAAGACCACCCTTCTGCAAATAATGGGCACTCTGGATAAACCAGATAGTGGCTCTATTATTATAAACGGGCAGCAATTAAGCAGGCTGAATGATACAAAACTCTCTGACTTCAGGAATAGAAATATTGGATTCATCTTTCAGTTTCATCAATTATTGCCTGAATTTACTGCTTTGGAAAATGTGATGATCCCTGCATTAATAGCCAAAGAGAATGAATCGAAAGCTAAAAACAAGGCAAAGGAATTATTAGACCTGCTCGGTTTATCAGACCGGCAAGAGCATAAACCGAATGAACTATCAGGGGGTGAAAAGCAACGTGTGGCCGTTGCCCGTGCATTGATAAATAATCCGGCCGTGATCCTGGCTGATGAACCTTCCGGAAGCCTGGATACAGAAAACAAAGAAGAGCTTCACCAATTATTTTTCCAGTTGCGTGATAAATTCGGGCAAACGTTTGTTATAGTTACCCATGATGAACAGCTGGCCTCTATCACCGACAGAACGGTACATATGCGTGATGGACTGATTATTGACAATCCGACGAATGCCGAATGAGTCCAACACCTGATAAACGGTTATATCAAATTGCCCTCACCAAGATAAATGGCGTGGGAGATATCACTGCCCGAAACATTCTCAATCTATTTGACGGAGATGAAGCTGCCATATTTAGCTCAGATAGGCAGACCTTATTACACAAAGGTGTCCCTACGAAATTAATACCTGATATTCTAAGCCCGGGAGTTATTGAGAAAGCCGAAAAAGAACTGGCTTTTATAGAAAAGAATAATATCTCTACTTATTTTATCAATGAAAAAGATTATCCCGGACGACTAAGGGAATGCGTGGATGCCCCTATCCTACTCTACTTTAGGGGGAATACAAACTTTAATGCGGACAAAATTATCAGTATTGTAGGTACGCGACAATCGACCAACTACGGGAATAACTTTTGTGAATCTTTTCTGGAAGAATTATCTTCTACCATACCCGATGCCTTGATTGTAAGCGGCCTTGCATATGGAATAGATATACATGCGCACAAAGCAGCGATTAAATATGGATTTCCTACAATCGGAGTGCTCGCTCATGGCCTTGACCGGATATATCCGTCGTTTCACCGCCAGACTGCGGTTAAAATGATAGAGAATGGTGGATTGTTGACAGAATTTCCGAATGGAACCGATCCTGAAAAATTCAACTTTGTCAGGCGAAATCGTATTGTAGCCGGTATGGCAGACGCCGTGATCATTGTAGAATCAGATATTAAAGGGGGTTCTCTTATTACGGCAGAGTTAGCGAATTCTTATTGCAAGGATGTCTTTTCTCTTCCGGGCAGAACATCTGATAAATACTCACAAGGATGTAACAAACTCATTGCTTCTCACAAAGCTGATATCTTTTATTCGACTGAATATTTCCTCGAACAAATGAGTTGGGATCTGGAATCGAACCGGAAGAAAAAAAGGCCAAAACAACAGGCTCTTTTTATAGAACTTAACGATGATGAACAAAAAATAGTAGATATACTGACCGGACGAGATTCTACACATGTCGACCAGTTATCGCTTCAATTGGAAATCCCTGTATTTCAACTTTTCTCCCTCCTACTAGAATTAGAGATGAAAGGTGTTATTAAAAATATGCCCGGAAACACATATTCGCTGACTTAGAAAAAGGTGCCATAAAAAATTATGACACCTCATCAGCTAAACTTCACCTACCTTAAATTTAATCACATATGGGTATATCTTCTATATTATATCTTTTTCCATATATTTCCACAAACTTTATTTGAGAAGTATCAACCGATATATTCACCTCATGGGAATAACCTCTCGATATATTGAACTCCAGACTCAATACATCCTTACGATGATATACGCTTCTGAAGCCGGATATAGAGTATGAAATATCTTTCCATTGGAAGCAGAGCATATCCATTTCCTTATTACAACACATTTCAACATCCTCCGCCGTCTTTCTATAAAAGAATCCATAATAACGGGCAACCATCCATCCCCCAAACAGCAAAGTTAAAATAACTAATGTGGTAACTATTGGAGCTAATCCTCTTCCCATACCTTTTTA
>JAITVH010000067.1 GCA_031285905.1 Prevotella sp. | reverse complement strand
GTCCCGTGTTAGCAGATAGCGGGTATATGTTTTATGAGTAGCCGTTGTGCCGACCTTCAGCTTGTACTGCTCGTTAAACTTGTCGAAATACGATATAATGGTTTTCTCCTCTTCCTCGTATCCGAGAAAAATATTCCGCAAACGCTCCGGGGACACATACCCATCAATGGTCATCTGCTTGGTATAGTGCATGTTCAATGTCGCCCGTATATTATCGAGCAGGCGATTCAGGTTTCGGATCTCTGCAGTTTGCCCTTTGGCTTTTTCTAATTTGGAGTCCCACTGGTCAGGTTGCACAAACAACTTGCTACTAAACTGGGAACGAACGCCTTTAATGGTTATTCGAACCATTATTCCTACCGAACCGTCTTTCTTTGGCTCATTCCTTTTCACGTAGAAAAGGATGTTAAATGTAGATTTCATACCGTTACTTTTTTAATGCTACAAAATTAAGTTATTGAATTTGTAACAGAGCAAAACAACGATAGACAATGTACGACAGTTCAGGGACTTATGAGGTAATTCGGTACGATTTTTACTTTTTGGATTTACCGTACCGAATTAGTACCGAATAACCCGTAAAAGTTGGCTTTTTAGTGTCTTTTTTCTGTCTTCAAGAAAATGAAAAAAGCCCTCTAAATACTGGATTTAGAGGGCTTTGTACTGATTTGTCCGGGAAGTGTCATCTCCCTTAAGTGATCCCGCTGGGGCTCGAACCCAGGACCCCATCATTAAAAGTGATGTGCTCTACCTGCTGAGCTACGGAATCCTTTATTGCTTTTCTAAAGCGAGTGCAAAGATAATACAAAATATTAATCTCCCAAATTAATCCCTCAAAAAATCAGAAAAACAATCCGGATTTAGCATCAGATGCTATATAAACAAACACTATTACAGATTCATTGTCAGCATTATATAGACTAATCAAATAATAATTAACAGAAAAAGATTATTTTTTTGTTGCTTATTTGAGTTTTATATATATTTTTGTGTGCTATTATACCAATACACCATTATATTATTATAGATCTTAATACTATTTAAAATGTATAGCATATGATAACAATGTCTGATGTGACCTTTAAGTACAGGAAAAAGCAAATTTTCTCAGGATTTAACCTTTCGATAGAGAAGGGGAAAGTTTGTGGGTTACTGGGTAAAAACGGAGCCGGCAAATCTACACTACTTTATCTATTAACTGGATTATTGCTTCCCCAAAAGGGCACAGTAAAATTTAAAGAGCAAGATGTATCGAAACGTAATCCATCAACACTTGGTGACATATTTATTGTACCCGAAGAATTTGATTTGCCAAATGTATCACTAAAAAAGTATGTAGAAATAAACTGTCCGTTTTACCCGAATTTCAGCAAGGAACAGCTGAACAAAAATCTCGATCATTTTGAGATGAATACAGATATTAATCTTAAAGAATTGTCTCATGGGCAAAAGAAAAAGGTTTTCATGAGTTTTGCCCTGGCAACTAATACATCACTCTTAATAATGGATGAGCCTACAAATGGACTGGATATTCCGAGTAAAAGTCAATTTAGAAAATTTATAGCATCAGGTATGTCAGACGATAAAATGATATTAATATCAACACATCAGGTACAGGATGTAGATAAATTGTTAGAACATATCATTGTATTGGATGACAACAAGGTTTTATTAAATTCGGCAGTATCAAGCATTTGCAATAAACTAAAATTTATAGAAAGTTTTGATGAAGAGATAATTAAGAAAGCTATATATGTTAACCCATCCCTATTGGGCTTCAACCTGATATTACCCAATGATGATGAGGAAGAAACATCATTGAATCTGGAGAGTCTGTTTAATGCTACTCTCGCACAGACGGATAAAATAAAATTATTATTATCTAACTAAAATCCATTCTACAATTATGAATAATGACATATTCAGTTTTAGACGCTTTGGATTACTGTTGAAAAAAGACATACAGGAAAATTGGAAAAAATACCTGATGTATATTTTAATCATGTATGGAGTGGTCGCATTGTATCTTATATTTTTAACAAATCCTTATCGTCAATATGAAGGGCATGAAATCTATCAGAACAAGGGATTAATAGAAGGAACCACAGTGATCTTTATCTTATTCTCTATCATTTCTGCTTCGATAATGATGTTGCCTATCAATAATAAACCGAATAGTATTTCCTACCTTAAAATCCCGGCATCAACCCTCGATAAATTTATGAGCCGTTGGCTTATCGTAACTGTCGGTTATATTATCGCATTCTTATTGATAATTTGGTTTGTCGACCTCACACGTGTATTATTTTGTTCGGTTTGGTATTCTGAATATAATAATATCGTATTCATCGATTTTTCAAAAATAGTTGGAATGAAAGAGATTATATTCAGTGATCATTCTGTAACTAATGAATACGCATCGACACCCAAGAAATTCACCTTATATGTATCAATATACTTATTGTTGCAATCCGTTGCGGCATTAGGAAGTACATTCTGTCCGAAAAACTCTTTTATTAAAACATTTTCAGCCGGATTGATTATTCTAGGATTATACATGTTGACCTGTAGAATAGCTACTTTTTTCTTTTTAGAAAAAGGTTTTGATGATCTTGGTTATGTGCTGGATGCTGCGATATATAATAAAATGGGTGAAAAAGAAGATATATTCATTCTTTTCTCCGCAATTTTCTTAATATTTACTCTGATAAACTGGATATTGGCATATTATACATTCAGAAAAACAGAGATAATCAGAAGATGGTAGACTATGAATTTTAAAGAAAATAAAGCAATATACCTGCAAATAGCAGAACGTATTTGTGACGAAATCTTGCTGGATAAATATAAGACAGAAGAAAGAGTCCCATCAGTAAGGGAATATGCCGCAATTGTAGAGGTTAATTTCAATACAGTCATGCGCACGTTTGAATACCTGCAATCTCAGGAAATAATCTACAATAAACGCGGATTAGGTTATTTCGTATCTTCCGGTGCCAAGGATATAATTATAAGGCTTCGTAAGGCGACTTTTCTCGAAGATGAAATATATGACTTTTTCAAGCAGATACATACATTAGACATCCCAATGGACGAAATAGCCGAAATGTATAATAGATATAGTAAAGAACAACAAAATAGAAAAATATGAGAACCACAATCAAAATAGTGATAGGTATTATTATTACAATATTCCTGTCTACCATTATATTTATAGGTTATCTTTCGTTAGCATACGAAGACAAGATAAAATATGATTTTGCAACGGAAAGCAAAACTATTTCGATCGATATCCATGATTGTAAACATATTATAATAGGAAACGATATAGATCATAAAACAATATGGCAAACATACCACAATTTTCACAATGCCTTCAGCGGAACCATAAACATTAGCTCAGTAAAAGATGTAAAAGATAAAAACAAGTTATTCCTTCCCGAAGAGTTGTCATTCTTCATAGACAAAAAAATGGCAGATGACACGTTGAGAATTACGTTGAGAGTAATGGATCTATTCGAAAAATATAAAATATCGGACAAATACATACCAAAACTCTACAATGCCAATCTGTCCTTTTATACAGATTCTGCAATAAGCCTGGATAACAGGTTGAACATTATGAATGTTAACCTGAAAGACATCAATACCACATTCTTTGATTTAACTATTCGTGATGTTTATGCTTCCATCGAAAATTGCTCTATCAGACAGATGACTTTCAGAACTTATGCTCCTGAGGGTGCAAATGGACGCCTCCTATCTATAAACAACAGTAAGATCGACACCTTAATCTCTGTCGGGAGTTGGATCGATGAATGGAATATAAATGGAATGAAAAACAATAATTCTTATTACTATCGGATGGGGTTCCTGGAACTATCAGAGATGAAGAATATATTTAAAACCATAAAATATGTGAGAGAGCGCAGCCTTTCGCAACCCGGCGATACTATAAAAGTCATTTTCTCACAATGAAAACAATATTAATATAATCATGAAAATCGGTTTTCATGTCATAAAGTAGCCGGAAGAAAAATCTTTCGGCTACTTTATTTTTAACCAATTACTGAATCTTTTGTACAGCATCCGCAAACTTATAATAAAACTAACATCTTAGCATTTCATATCTTTTCACATATTAGAAGGTACTATAAACAATTATGGCATTTTATTTGCTTTTATTTTCGTAAATTTGCATCCATTTTTTAGAAATCTATGTCAGAAGAAAAGAATATATTCATAAAAGGTGCTCGCGTAAATAACCTTAAAAATATAGACGTGGAAATCCCACGTAATAAGTTTGTTGTTATCACCGGATTGTCCGGTTCGGGAAAATCATCACTTGCGTTCGATACGCTTTATGCTGAAGGGCAACGCCGCTATGTAGAGAGCCTCTCGTCTTATGCACGTCAGTTTCTGGGCAGGATGAATAAGCCTGAAAGCGATTATATCAAAGGAATTCCGCCTGCAATAGCCATCGAGCAACGGGTGAGCGCCCGTAACCCCCGGTCTACAGTTGGTACATCTACCGAAATCTACGAATACCTGAGGCTATTGTTTGCCCGGGTTGGAAAAACCATTTCTCCCGTTTCGGGGCAGGAAGTCAAAAAACATGAGATAAGTGACATCTTACATAAGATGAAATCTTATCCTGAGGAGACACGATTAGCAATACTAACAAAGATCATCCTCAGAGATGGGCGTACCCTTCACGAGCAATTGGAGATATTATTTAAAGAAGGCTTTTCACGTGTAGAGTTGGGTGGCAAGTTCGAAAGAATCGAAGACATACTCGCATCGAAAGAGAAACACAATCCCGATGAATTTCTACTATTAATAGACCGTCTTACCTGCGATCAGGATCAGGCAAATATAAGCCGTTTCTCTGAGTCAATAGAAACTGCATTCTTTGAAGGTGAAGGAGATTGCTTTATCCGTTTCTATATAGGAGAAAAGATTGAATCATTCGCGTTCTCGAAACATTTTGAGGCCGACGGTATGCAATTCCAGGAACCGACCGACCTCATGTTCAGCTTCAATAGCCCTGTGGGGGCATGTCCTGTTTGCGAAGGCTTCGGACGGGTGATGGGTATTGACGAGGATTTGGTTATCCCTAACAAAACCCTGTCTGTATACGAAGACGCAGTAGTTTGCTGGAAAGGTGACAAGATGAGCGAATGGAAAAGGGAATTTATTCACGCAGCTCACAAATATGATTTTCCTATTCACCGTCCATATTATGAACTCACTGATAAAGAAAGGGATCTGTTGTGGCATGGAGCAAAAGGATTACATGGAATCGACGACTTCTTCAGAATGGTAGAGGAAAGCCAATATAAGATTCAATACCGTGTTATGCTTGCCCGTTACCGGGGTAAAACTACCTGCCCTACCTGTAAAGGCTCGAGACTTAAACCTCAGGCACTGTATGTGAAAGTGGGAGGAAAAACTATAGCTGACCTGGTAATGATGCCGATTACCGACCTGAAAATATTTTTTGACCATCTGGACTTGAATGAAACAGATACAGCTATCGCTAAACGACTGCTGACCGATATAAATGTCCGCATTCTATATCTTATGAATGTGGGATTAGGTTATTTAACCCTCAACCGCTTATCCAACTCTCTTTCAGGAGGTGAAAGCCAGCGGATCAATCTGGCGACCTCATTAGGCAGTAGCCTCGTGGGTTCTTTATACATACTTGATGAACCAAGCATCGGCCTACATTCGCGCGATACCGATTTATTAATAAAAGTGCTACAAGAGCTAAAAGCAATCGGGAATACAGTCATTGTTGTAGAACATGATGAAGAAATCATACGGGCTGCCGATTATATTATCGACATGGGGCCTAAAGCCGGACGGCTGGGAGGCGAGGTCATTTATCAGGGTGACGTTGCAGGCCTCGAAAAGCATACAGACAGCTATACTGTACGCTACCTGAATGGAGAAGAAGAAATAGAAGTACCTAAGGCACGCCGGAAGTGGAATAACTATATCGAAATAAAAGGAGCAAGACAAAACAACCTCAAAAACATAGATGTCAAATTCCCTTTAAATGTGATGACTGTAGTTGCAGGAGTCAGTGGTTCGGGCAAGTCTTCTCTAATATGCGATGTACTATACACTGCCTTGCAACGCCATTACAAAGATAAGGGCGAACAGATTGTGCAATACAATGGCTTACAGGGCGATCTCAATCTGATAAAAGATATAGAAATGGTCGACCAGAATCCGATAGGCCGCTCTTCCCGCTCCAATCCGGTAACATATATAAAAGCATATGATGAAATACGAAAACTGTTTACCGAACAGCCTTTGGCTAAGCAAATGCATTTTACTCCAGCCTATTTTTCTTTTAATGTAGAAGGAGGACGATGCGAAGAATGTGCCGGCGAAGGAAAAATACTTGTTGAAATGCAGTTTATGGCAGATGTATTGCTCGAATGCGAGGTATGTAAAGGAAAGCGTTTTAAACAAGATATACTCGATGTACAGTACAGAGGGGTGAATATCTACGATGTATTGGATATGACCATCGACCAGGCAATTGAGTTTTTCGGCCAGGGAAAAGGCAGCACAGAGAAAAAAATAGTGAAACGCCTGAAGCCATTGCAAGACGTAGGGCTTGGTTATGTGAAGTTGGGACAATCATCATCTTCTCTATCCGGAGGAGAAAACCAGCGGGTAAAACTGGCTTTCCATCTGGCCGACGAGAAACCGGAACCTACCCTCTTCATATTTGATGAACCTACTACTGGACTACACTTTCATGACATAAAGACGTTGCTCAAAGCGTTTAACTCGCTTATAAAGAGAGGCCATACCATTATCATTATTGAGCACAATATGGATGTAATAAAATGTGCTGATTATATTATCGACATAGGCCCTGAAGGGGGAAAAGACGGAGGAAATATTGTATGTGAAGGTACACCTGAAACAGTTGCAAAATGCAAGGACTCTTATACGGGTAAGTTTTTAAAAGATAAACTGAAGGCATAGATTTTAAGTTAAAAGAAGAGGTAAGAGTTAAATCTAATAGTCCGAAAAAAAAGATTAATCTTTTTTTAGAACAATTCTATTTTTTAAACGTTCAAGAATAAACACTATATTTGTATGTTGTAATACTATACTCAATAGTAGTGAAAGTGGGAATTTATAAACAAAAAGATGCTTAAAATCAATATATTAACTTGCGCTGGGTTCTTTTACCTTATTTTAATATTGTTTTCCTGCAAAAAGGAAAGCCCCGACTCTTATCGTGTTTCGGGTAAGTTGGATAATGTACAGGGTGAATACTTTTATGTTTCTCACGAGGCCAAAGATTCTATTATCATTGACACTGTTTCAATCAATGAAAAAGGCGAATTTTCGTTTGAAGGCAAGACTGATACCCTTTCTATTATATCCCTCTATTTTAACCAAAACACAAAAAGCACTTTTGTCTTAGTAAATAAAAAATGGAACATAGAAATAAAGGGAGACGTAGAATATCCCGATCTGATAGAGATAAACGGAGGGAGTGTAAATGACGACCTGACAGGTTTCAAAGATAAAAACAAAGAACTGCTTATTACCCGCACCGACATATTGAACCAAGCCGAAAATGGAGTAAGCAATACTGATAGCACCAGAACGCAGAATTACCTGTCGGAACTGAAAAACACCAATTTTGAATTATCTAATGTTGCTGCCGAATATATACGGGCAAATCCTGATAAAATAGCAAGTGTGATGCTGTTGAATCTTTTCTTTAAGAATGAATCCTCAATTTCAAGATTAGACGAGAACCTAAGATTATTAAGAGGAAGAGCAGCAGATTTTCCAATGACATTCGAACTTCAAAGTTTCAGGGATAAAGTAAAACAATCTTCAGTGGGCGCCAGAGCTCCCCAGTTTCAGACACGAGACATAAAAGGAGATACTATAAAGCTTCAGGACTTTAGGAACAAATATGTATTACTCTCATTTGCAGCAACCACCTGCGATATTTGTAAAGAAGAAAAATCCGATGCGATAGCAACATATAGCAAACTGAAAAACAAAAATATAGAATTCATCTCCATCGTAAAAGATGAAGAAATTATACCCATATCCAAGAACATAACAGATTCTGTGAAATGGAAGATTATACCCGTTGAAGGCGGATGGGGAGCTAAATTATTTAACGATTACTATATCAGAGAGATTCCTTATAATATACTCATCTCTCCTACAGGAGGTATCCTCGAAAGAGACTTACACATTCTCGACCTGCCTGAAAAACTAGAGAAACTGCCGCAGAGTAATAAAAAGTAAGATTATAGCGATACATGCCATAAGTATGTTTCTTTTTTGTTACATTTGTTCTTGATTGTTTAAGAGGATAGATGCTGGTAAAAGTTTTTGGCGCAGCTGTACAAGGCATAGATGCCACACAAATAACAATAGAGACCAACTGCTCGAAAGGTATAAAATTTATGCTGGTAGGGTTACCTGATGCTTCTGTAAAAGAAAGCCATGAACGTATTATTTCCGCTCTACAGGTAAACGGATATAAATTTCCCCGTCAACAAATCATTATCAACATGTCTCCTGCCGATATACGCAAGGAGGGTACGGCTTATGATCTTCCTCTTGCAATTGGCATATTGGCTTCAGCCGAAAGTATAGAG
Source organism: Prevotella sp. (assembly GCA_031285905.1). Taxonomy (GTDB): domain Bacteria; phylum Bacteroidota; class Bacteroidia; order Bacteroidales; family Dysgonomonadaceae; genus Dysgonomonas. The sequence continues at coordinate 47,796 of JAITVH010000067.1, read as the reverse complement.
AGCGATAAGCTCGGAGACTATATCATGATGGGTGAACTCTCTCTCGATGGCAGCATATTGCCCATCAAAGGGGCACTCCCAATTGCGATCAAAGCCCGTGAGGAAGGATTTAAAGGATTGATATTACCCGCCAAAAATGCCAGAGAGGCAGCAGTCGTAAACAACCTCGATGTATATGGAGTAAAATCGATAACCGAGGTCATCGATTTTCTGAATGGAGAAAAGCAACTTGAAAAAACATATATAGATACCAGAGCTGAATTCAATAATGCGCAAAGCTGTTTTGAATTCGATTTTGCAGATGTTAAAGGCCAGGAAAATGTAAAGCGTGCATTGGAAGTTGCCGCCGCAGGAGGCCACAATCTGATAATGATAGGCCCTCCGGGAGCAGGGAAATCGATGATGGCAAAGCGTATCCCGTCTATATTGCCACCTTTTACTTTATTCGAAGCACTTGAGACTACAAAAATACATAGCGTAGCAGGGAAAATAGGTTCTGAAACCTCCCTGATGGCAAAACGCCCTTTCCGAAGCCCGCATCATACTATATCAGATGTAGCGCTGGTGGGCGGAGGAGCGTATCCGCAACCGGGAGAAATCAGCCTTGCTCACAACGGAGTATTGTTTCTTGACGAGTTACCTGAGTTCAACAGGAATGTACTCGAAGTAATGAGGCAGCCATTGGAAGACCGCAGAATTACCATATCGAGATCGAAATTTACGGTGGAATATCCGGCGAGCTTTATGCTGGTATCTTCTATGAACCCTTGCCCATGCGGATATTATAATCATCCAGATAAGGATTGTACTTGCCCAAGCGGAATGGTGCAGAAGTATTTAAATAAAGTCTCAGGCCCCTTACTGGATCGGATCGACATTCATATCGAAATCGTACCGGTTCCCTTTGAAAAGATATCGGACAAAAAGCCGGCAGAAGCCAGCGGCTCTATACGGGAAAGAGTAATTAATGCCCGCAAAATGCAGGAGAGCCGATTTGAAAATGAAGAAGGTGTATATTGCAATGCTCAGATGACTCCAAAATTACTGGCTAAATATGCCTCTCCTGACGAAGCAGGATTATCCCTGCTAAAGATGGCAATGGATAGATTCAACCTGTCGGCCAGGGCATATGACCGAATACTAAAGGTGTCGAGGACGATAGCAGATCTTAACAATTCAGAAAAAATAGAGCCAAAACATTTGGCGGAAGCGATTAATTACCGAAATTTGGATCGGGAAACATGGGCTAACGGAAAATAAAGGAAAGAATATGACATTTACAGGATTAAGCAACAATATTTTTGAAAAGGCGATAAATGATTATCATATACATGATGATGTTGACAGCCCCATACATAATCCATATCAGGAAAAGAGCATCGAGTATTATCTATACCTGAAAAACTGGATTGATACTGTGCAATGGCATCTGGAAGATATAATCCGCGACCCTGAGATCAATCCCGAAACAGGCATAAAAATAAAAAGAAGGATAGACAAGTCGAACCAGGAACGGACTGACCTGGTAGAACTGATTGACAGTTACTTCCTTGAAAAGTATAAAGATACAATCGCAAACACTGATGCAAAGATAAACACTGAAAGTCCGGCATGGGCAATCGACAGGTTATCTATTTTGAACCTTAAGATTTACCACATGAAGCAGGAGTCCGAAAGGACTGATGCCACTACGGAACACCGTGCACAGGCGTTAAAAAAGCTTGAAGTATTGCTTATTCAGCAGAAAGACCTTTCACAGGCAATAGAAGAATTATTAGACGATATAGGAGCAGGACGAAAATATATGAAGGTCTACAAACAGATGAAAATGTACAATGACCCTGCTCTAAATCCCGTATTATATGGAAAAACACAAACCGATTAATATCAAAACTTATCATGGCTAAAGTATTAGTTATAAGGGCATCTTCTTTTGGAGATGTGGCAATGCTTGTGCCTGTTATCTTCTCTGTTGCTGCAAAGTATCCGCAAGACCGCTTTACTGTGATGACACGTAAGGCCTTCTCTCCCCTTTTTGAGAACCTGAGCTTTAACATCAATGTCATGCCGCTTGATGTAAACAAGAAGCACAAAGGAATCAGAGGTTTGCTAAAGATTACTGGAAAAGCAACTGCTGCAAGGTTCACACATGTCGTAGATGTACACGACGTATTAAGGTCTAAGATAATACGGACGGCGATAATGCTATCCGGTAAAAAGGTCGCGCATATCAATAAAGGTCGTGAAGAAAAGAAGCACCTCATTGAAACAAAGCAGCTAGTTCCTCCATTGAAGCATACAACTGAACGATATATGGAAGTTTTTGAAAAACTGGGGTTTGGAGCCCCAATAACATTCAATAACTTCTTCGATTTCATACCGCGTGACTTCTCCAGGCTTTACCCTCTTGTCACCGAGAAAAAAGGTAAATGGATTGGGGTAGCGCCATTTGCCCGACATAAGGGAAAGATATACCCTCTGGAAAAAACAGAACAAATCGTAGAAATACTCTCGAAAGAGAAGGGCACAACTGTATTCCTTTTGGGTGCAGGCAAAGAGGAAAACAAGGTGTTAACCTCGTGGGAGAAGAAATACCCTAACGTGATCAATACTACCAGAAAGTTTAACCTCGAAAGGGAACTCCTGCTTATATCATACTTCGATGTAATGCTGTCGATGGATTCGGCAAACATGCATTTGGCTTCGCTTGTTCAAACACCTGTCGTATCCATTTGGGGAGCAACCCACCCTTCTTTGGGCTTTTACGGGTTTAGGCAGGATATTAATAATGCTGTACAAACCGAACTGTATTGCCGTCCGTGTGCCGTATTCGGAGAACTGCCCTGCCAGAGGAAGGATTATGCCTGTCTGGAAATGATTACGCCTGAGTCTGTAATCAAACATATTCATAAAGTGATAGACATAGAATGAAGATAGCCATACTTTCACCTTTTTACCCATACAGAGGGGGGCTGGCGCAACTGAATGCGCGCCTGTATACCGAACTGTCGAAAAGGAATGAAGTAAAGGCTTTTACATTCACAACACTATATCCCGATCTCCTCTTTCCCGGAAAGACGCAGTATGTGGGTGAAGGAGATCCTGTCACCGTAATCGATAGCGAACGGGTGCTTAGCAGCATCAACCCATTCACATATATCAAAACCGCAAAGCACATCAACAAATATGCACCCGACCTGCTTATAATCCCTTACTGGATGTCTTTTATGGCTCCAGCGTATGGAACGGTTTGCAGGTTTGTGAATAAAAGGACTAAAGTAGTAGCATTGGTGCATAATGCTATCTCCCATGAGAGAACCCTGATAGAAAAGCCTTTGGCTAAATACTTCCTAGGCCGGTGCGATGCCTTTATTGTAATGAGCGAGCCCGTAAAGAAAGACCTGCAAAGACTGATCAAAAATGCCAATATACTTCTCCAACCCCACCCCATATATGACCATTACGCGGAACGGACAGATAAAGCCTCAGCTTGCAGAAAACTGGGAATAAGGGATGACAGGAAGACCCTCCTTTTCTTCGGCCTTATCCGCGATTATAAGGGACTGGATATACTGATAGAAGCAATGGCCGCCCTCAATAATAGTTATCAACTGATCATAGCAGGCGAAAGCTATGGCAGCTTCGATAAATATACGGAACAGATAAACCAATCGCCCCTGAAAGACAATATCATTGTCTTTGAACAATATATCCCTGACGATATGGTCACTACCTTATTCTCAGCTGCTGATGTGCTTGTACTGCCATATAGAGCGGCCACGCAGAGCGGGGTAGTCGCCTTGGCTTATCAATTGGAATTACCGATGATAGCCACCAACGTAGGCGCATTGGGCAGCACAGTTGAAACATCTGCAACCGGAATTGTAGTACCATCGCCAACTCCGGAATCTATTGCCGACGAGATTAAAGATTACTTCTCCAATTCTAATAAAATTCCTCTTTTTCAGGCCAATCTGAAAAAAGAAAAAGTACGCCTGTCATGGGATAATTTCACCCGATCAATAGAGTCTTTCTTTTCTCAATTGTAGTTCAAACAATTACGGAGTTACGCCCATTTCCACAAACCGGGCCGCAGCATTCAGAAAATGAGCCGTAATCCAAAATACAGTCCAACTCTCTGAATATCCCCCACGAAGTTTATGTACATTCGTCATATCGCCATGCTGGGCAAAATTAGTCTGTTGCAATTGCTCTCCCTGGCTTCCGAACGGATCGGTTAATTGGAAACAGCTACGGTACATAACGGGTGCAATACGCTTCAAACGGTCATCCTTCAGGTAAACCCCCATCTTATATACCTCAGGAGCAAACAACACGCCATAAACATCTATATGTTGATTCTGGGGAGATACAACCGTCCATCCCGTAGTCTTGAAATTATAATCGGCCATACGTCCGGCAGGTAAAGGGATATCCCAAACTACCAGATATGTCAGGCAAACATCCATCGCGTGTTTGGCCCAGATAAGGTATTTCTCTTCTCCATAGCGTTCATATAACTCCAGAAATCCCTGAAAGGCAGCCCACGACCCTTCCTTATCTTCACATGTAGCATCCAGGGTTCCGCCCCAATAACATCCATCCATTGCGAGATGTCTCTTAGCGAACAATTCTCCGCCCTTTATGGCAGCATCTTTATACTGGTCGTTTTTAAACAGTTTGGAAGCAATGGCCAGTGGTGCTATATAAAAGCCTTCGGCTGTAGAATGAGGATTCCATGCGCTATCCAGTATTCTTTTACTTTGCCTGTCACAAATCGTCTTTAAGAATTCCTCCCACTTTTTTGTATCGTATTTTTTGCTTTTACGGGCGGTTTCTATCGCCTTGGCAAAGTTATACATAGCCTGTCCGCAAGAGACATGGTCTCCTCCATGAAACCGTTTATCTGCCACGTTATACCCTACCGAAAATGTTCCGTCATCATTAATTGGATAAGTGGTCAGAAAGTCCATAGAGGACTGAATATATTTCTTGATATCGTCATCATTCAACTCACTGTTCAGCACTTGCAAAGAGTATCCCGGCGAATCGGCCTGTCCGCACCATCCCATCACAAGGTCTTTTGCACGGTGCAGGTCATACATCCCAAATCCGATAGCATCCCCTTCACTTATCCAGCGGCTTTTAGCAAAATGGTACTTGTTTTCGATGATAGCCTGGAAGTCGGTAAAACGTTCCCCATCATACGGTTTATGCAAATCTACAGACGTATAGACAGGACGTTGGAAACCACTTCCTCCACGGTCGATAGGATACAGCTCTATAAAGAACTCTTTTTCAATAATCCTTTCCGGCTCTATATTAAGGTATGTATCGCCATAATGCATCGGAGTTCGTTGCAGGGCTTTAGCCACGCTATGTCTTCCATTATATCCGATAGGCCCCGAATACAGGACAAACTCTGTATAGCCTTCTTTTGCCTCAACACCCATAGACCACCACTGGTCATTCAATACTGCTCCCCTGACAGGGCTGGGAGTGGTATGCATAACGGCAGCATACATTTCATCAGAATTTTCCAGCATAGCAAAAGGCATCGGATAACGATGATCTTCAAAAATGGCAAACTCTCCGGCTTTTCCGGTATATACAGGGATAATATTGGGATTGACCTTTGCTCCCATCGAATTCCCATAATACAATACTCCCGGGATCAAGGGCTTCAGTTCGTTCCCTTTCATCTCCATTCTTACCGATAAGGTTGCTTTACGCAAAGTATCCTCACCACGCCATTCGAAGCGGCGGATACACTGAATCAATCCCTTCTTTATCTCCCGGTAGGAATCCCGCAATGCCATTTCCCCTTCCGGTAAAGTTATTTTACCTTTCAGTATTGTCCATTCTCCCGAAGTGATAACTTCTGTAGGATCAGTATGTATCCAGTCTGTCATCCAGTCGTTTTCCCAGTTGGTGGCTACAGACCAGAGACCTTCCTGCGGAGCCGTGATAATAGCACGGTTATCAAGGGAAAACTCAGGCCGGTTATTCTTTAGCGCAAATTGAGCTAAAGCGGATAAACCATAAACAACCAGTACAAATGTTGCGATTGCCTTTTTCATAGTCAGGTTAAAGTTATTAGGTTCTAAGTTTTACAAAGATAGAAGGTATGAACTGAAAAACATATCTTAATTCTATATTATGTATAAACTCATCCGGCAAATTTTAACTAAAAAGTAACAGAAGTAACACGAAAACAGGAATTATGAATGAAAATATATTGGATTCAGCTTATTATTTGATAATTCATAATTGACTCCATCAATTGCTTCGCAATTCATAATTCATAACTCTTCATTTTTCATTCATAATTCCTCTTTCCTTGTCTGCATCTGCTCACGCGGACATCCCGTACGTGTGTATTTTAATTTATTCTTTCATAACACACAGGCTGGAAGCCTGCGCGAGCAAGTTGCAATTCAAAGCATCCCCAATTTTTACGTTTATATCCATTTTGTCTATTTTATGCCTACGGATGCTTGCTTTTCGATAGATGGAACGAACCATGAACCATCCAGCACCTCTTTCTTTGGCGCATACATACGAAAATTCAGTGAAAATCCCTTGCCTTTGGCGGAAGGTAACCAGTTTTCCTGCGGTACATTTTTCGGTTTCTCAGCGGCGATCCAAATGCTCATCGAACCGTCTTTGTTCATCTTCAACTTCGATTGGTTGTTGAGATTATAACGCTTCATGTCGTTCTGGATCAGGTGATAGTCGGGTACACTGTAAATGGTGACCGACCAGAAGGCGTTAGCGAAATTCTGCGGCAGGGCGTCTTTAGTAAAACGTATTTCGTAGATGCCATCGCCCGAGAGCAGTTCCTTGCCGCTGTCCGTCAGGCCAATGAAATAGGTCGATTCCTTGCCGACGTTGGCCCACAGGCCGCCGAAGTTCACGATGGCACGTGCCATAATGTCGCTGCCCTTTACGTAGTCACCCATCACGTAGGCCACCGACCAACCGCCTTTTTGGGTGCCGAATCCGTGAGAACCTTTCAAAAATGCGGGTAATGCCTGGGTTTTGACCAGGCTGTCTATTTTCGTGCGGTTTTCAGGTCTATCCTGAATGTAAGCAGCTACTTTCTTCACTGTAGCCTGATAATCCGATGCTTTTGCCATCAAGTCGGGACAGGCGGCCAGCACTTCGTCCACTTTATCAAAAATAGCTACCGTGATAGGCTCTTGATTGGTGAACGCAGGGATCTCGATCGGAGGATCGACCTTGATCCCTTCCGGAGCGTCGATTGTAAAGGCGTGTTCCAGTTTTACGGCTTCGTCCGGCGAATTCTTTAATTCCACACGCGCCAATATCTTTGTTTTCGGCGAAGTTACCTCCACTTTTACGGCACCTTCGGGAAGGCGGGATTGCTGCCTTTCAATACGAAAGCAAACTTTCCGAAAGGATGTTGCGGATATGTCCGCTCGTTTAGGTTATCCGTTACCTGTCCCCATTGGTCGATCACTTCCACCGTATAATAGCGGTTTTTGATTTCAGGCACATTCAACACTACCGCATGGGTTTCATCCACTGCAATCCATGACTCCAAGTAAACCACGTCGAGATTCGGGTTTACGAACGTAGTCGAACTAAGTGTGTTGTATTTAATCTTGTTGTACCCTGTTTTTTCGACATTGATATCCGTATTTTCCTGCTGGATTACCAAATAACGACCAAACATATAAATATAAGCGTCCTGAACTTCCTGCGCAGTCGGCTCGGGCACAGGTTGCTTGCATGATGTGGCAAATACCGCTGTAAACAATGCTGCCAGCAATAGCGGCAAATACAATTTCCTTTTCATATCTCAATAATTTAATTATTTGACAATCACTACGGCCGGTGGTGTATAGCCTTTCACCATTGATTCTTCAGGCCAGTAGGCACGCAGCAGGAACCCAAATTTAGCAGCTGGGATAGGTAGCCAGTTCGAGAGTTTGTTTCCGTCCGGTTTTTTGTTGCTCAGATAGATGGTCAGCGAACCGTCAGCATTGAGTTTAAGGTCTTTGTTCTTGGTTCCCAGCGAATATATCTTCTCCGGGTTCTGATAGAAGAAATGATGCTGGTCATAAACCGTGAGTGACCAGAAACCCTTGACGGCAGGCAATTCCTCTTTCTTAAACGTGATGGTGTAGTTGGCCGTGCCATTCAGATCTTTACCTGTTCCGTCGAAGTCCTGATTATAGTATATGGTTTCTACGGGCTGGTTTACGAAGATATTGGTGCGGGCGGCGGCCGTACGACTCAGGTAGTCGGTTCCGAAAGCGGCTCCGTTTTTAGTCGTGTTCCAATAGTTGCCCACCGGCACGCCCACATTTTTGAATTGGCGCAGCGGTTCAATAAGCTCTTTCTCTGCGTCCACAGCGGCTTTTTGCAGGGCGGCTTTCAGTTCGGGATTCTTGTTGGCGGCTTCCAGTACGTAACTAAATGAAGTATACATAGACTCTTCGCCCGTCAGTGCGGGAACTTCTTTCAGCACGGCCGGGAATTCTTCGAAGAACTTCTCAGGAATCACAAATGCCACTTCCGCTCCGGTGCCGCTCTTGTTGGCATCTGGAAACGAGGGGACTTTAGCCCACTCTTTCGTCTTCATTTTTCCGTCGAATTGTGCAACCGGATACATCATCAGTTGGTTGATAAGCGGCTGGATGGCAGCTTTATCTTCCGGCGTATTGTTCATAAAGGCACGCGGACAAACTACCACCATATTTGTATTCGAGTGTATCACTTCGGTGATTCCTTGCGGCGTTTCACCTTTCCAGTCGGGGCCTACAATCATGTAGAATCCAGGCTTGCTGCCGTACATAGCGCCCAGCCCGCCGATACCATCGGTACGCTGGTTGACCATCTGTACCAGCCAGAAACGATCACCGAAGTCAGGAACCTGCAACACGACAGGGCTTTCGTTTAACATACCTATGCCGAAACCATACACCACATCCTGATTAGGACAGGCCACATAACGCTCGGCAGGGGTGATATAATCGGACAGCATGCACAATTGTCCCACAGGTGCTACGGGTACTGCTCCGCCATTAAGCCCCGGCTCAGGTACCTGACGCATCACCAGTACGCGGTTGTGCATATTCACCAACGGCCAACCCCAGAAATACATCAGCTTACCTATCTGGTAAACATATTCTTTAGTCATTACTGTTCCCGCCATAGGGCCGGGAACAGTAACCTGCGCGACATCTGCTTTTGCAGGTTGGTCTTTTACTTCATTTGCGGCGTTTTTGTTCTGTCCGCAACCTGTCAACAAGACTGAAAATACCATCACCAGCCATGCCATGCCAAATAAAATATTCCTTTTCATTATTTCTGATTATTATTTATTAAAACATCGTGTGGAACTTGCTATACAAGTTCCATTCCATTGAATAATAAATTGGTATAAAATTTTAATATCATATCAAATAACAACCATACAAGGCTTTTTGTTTATATGTGGATTTTATCAAACAGATTACATGGAGGGTTGTAAAACGACATAGGGTGAGTTACACATAGTGAGAACTGTGCTAATTTATATGAAAAGGAACAGAAATAACATTTTATCCCGGCTTTTTCCATGTCTGCAGTCTTTCTATCGCCTGCCTCATCACGGTGCCCAACTCAGGATCGGTAGTCTCTATGATCCATGGTTTAGGCCCTTTTATCTGTAATTCCTCTTTTTCTTTCTTGCGTCTGTCACTACGGTCTAGCATCATCTTGATGGCTGCCGTATCGGCCGGGTACTCTTTTTCTTTGACCACCTCTTTTGTCAGGATGAAATGCTGCGGATTACTTACAGCAGGCACATACTCCCGTTTGGTTTCCCTCAGGGTATAGCCTTCCAGCTTCCGGCGAAGCGATCTGCGGGCTGTTATCATCAGTTCTTCATCGCGCCGTTCTTCGGCTTCTTCAATCGCTTTTCTGAACTCGGGCTTTGTGTCCCTCCATTCATAGAATGTCTTTCGGTTTATCTTCACCACTTCGCATATCTCCGTAATGGAATACGAATCGCCTTCTATCAGTCTGACAATCTTGTCTACCAGTTTTTCTGAATACTTCATTTTTTTTCTTTTTATTGGTTTATTTATTCTTGTTTTTTCTGTAGGGGCGAATTGAATTATCAATCACAGGAGCAAAGCGTATGTAAAATCGGCGGAGCCAAATATCTTCCGCCCGGAGACTCTTTGTTATTTCGGGTCGAAAATATTCGACCCCTACAGGTATCGCCTATCTTTTTAACTAAAAGGTAACAACCAACGGTCACAGGAGCGTAGCGTATGTAAAAGTTACACTTTTCTCTATATTTTTCAAAGAACGTTTTTTCTAAAAGCTATCGGCTAATGGCTACAAGCTAACAGCTATCTAACTATAGATAAATTCAAAATAAAAAGATGAATAAAATAGTTGTTAAACAAAAATCTCTTATTCTTAATTGTTGATTTGTATTAATAATGATAAAGCATAAAATAACTATCTTTGTTAATTAATAAACTCAAAAAAACACTTTGCTGAAAACAACTAAACTTATATATATGAGACTCATAAGTTCTTTTTTCTTAATAATAAGCATATTGCTGCCAATGAAATCATTTAGTCAGGATTTGCCGCTTACCCTGGAAGACCTGATACCCGGAGGTAAGAATTTTTATAAATACCGTTCCGAAATGCCTCGCCAGTTGGCTTGGTATGGAGATAAGCTGACATACGTTAAAGGAGACTCTATAATGATTATCCCTTTGACAGAAAAGCAAACACCTCAGGTATTTCTTACAATAAGGGACATCAATGCCGCTCTGAAAAATGAGGAAGATCAATTATTAAAAAGCATGGGACGAGTGCGCCCCGTATCTCCTAATTGCAACAATATTATGGTTGTAGTTCCTGGCAAGATCTATTTATACGACTATGTAATCAAAGCCCTCACAGGAAAGTTTAACGCTTTTCCTAGTATGGAGAATCCCGAGGTGGCCGAAAAAACAAGGATATTAGCATATACCAAGGAAAATAACCTGTATGTGCAAACACCCGATGGAACAGAATATGCAGTAACCAATGAAGAAAATAAAGGAATTGTCTCCAGTCAGGCGGTACATCGTAATGAGTTTGGCATAGATAAGGGAATATTCTGGTCTCCACAAGGCGATCTGCTCGCATTCTACAGAATGGATGAAACTATGGTGACAGACTATCCGCTGGTTGACATATCTGCGCGTATTGCCAAGTTGCAGAATATAAAATATCCGATGGCAGGGATGAAAAGCCATCATGTAACAGTAGGAGTATACAATACCCAGACGAAGAATACAATCTTTCTGAAGACAGGTACCCCAAAAGAGAAATACCTTACTAATATAGCCTGGAGTCCTGATGGAAAAACAATATATATTGCCGAAGTAAACAGAGGACAGGATATCTGTACCCTGAAGAGTTATGATGCCGCTACCGGAGACTTACTCAATACACTATTTACCGAAACACATCCGAAATATGTAGAGCCTCAGACTCCGATCCTTTTTCTGAAAGATAATCCTGAGAAATTCCTTTGGGAAAGCAAAAGAGATGGGTACAATCATCTATACCTTTATGATAAGGAAGGGAAACTGGAAAAACAGTTGACAAGTGGAGAATGGGATGTGACCTCAGTAGTAGGATTCGATGAAAAAGGTGCTAACCTGTTCTATACGTCTACAGAGGCAAGCCCAATTGAGAATCATTTATACAAGATCAATATAAAAACAGGGAAAAGCGAACAGCTTACCAAGGAAGAAGGAGCTCACTCTATTATGCTGAGCTCAACAGGAAAATATGTGTGTGATATATATACATCGCAGCATAATCCGGGGAAAGTCGCTGTAACGGATACCAAATCCAATAAGACATATGTCTATTATACAGCCAAAAATCCATATGGAAAAATAACGCTTCCGGAAGTTACGCTTGGTTCTGTGAAAGCAAACGACGATAAAACGGATTTGTATTACCGTTTAGTCAAACCACTGAATTTTGATCCGAATAAAAAATATCCTGTGGTGATATATGTTTATGGCGGGCCACATTCGCAGATGGTCAACAATTCGTGGATGGGCGCTGTAGGAGGCTGGCATCTGTATATGGCAGAGAAAGGATATATTGTATTCACACTCGACAACAGGGGAACTTCTAACAGGGGCTTCGATTTCGAAAATATTGTACATCGCCAGTTAGGCATTGTGGAAACTCAAGACCAGATGGCGGGCGTGGAATACCTGAAATCGCTCCCATACGTAGATGCAGACAGGATAGGAGTACATGGATGGAGCTATGGCGGATTTATGACATTGAACCTCATGCTTCGTCACCCGGAAGTATTTAAAGTAGGGGTTGCAGGCGGCCCTGTCACCGACTGGAAATACTATGAAATAATGTATGGCGAGCGATATATGGATTCGCCGGAAAAAAATCCCGAAGGATATAAAAATACAAGCATGGTCGACCGTGCAGGCGATCTGAAAGGACGCGTAATGCTTATACATGGTGATGAAGACCCTACGGTAGTAATGCAACACGGTTTACAATTCCTGAAATCAGCCATAAAGAATGGAACACATCCCGATTTCTTTATCTATCCGGGACATGGGCATAATATGAGCGGACAGGACCGTGTGCACCTGCATGAACATATAACACGCTACTTCGACGATTTCTTGAAATGATAAATAAATGATAATAATTAATGACACATTTTTGATGACTGATGTAGAGGCGAATAAACATTCGCCCACAATTAAGCATCGGGCGAATATTTATTCGCCCCTATATGTTGAAATGTATCAATAAATACTTTAATAGAGATTAGAACTGTGGAGAAGATCGTAAGCCTGCAAAACGCAAGGATAAAGAATATAGTAAAACTATCGAAAAGTAAAGAGCGAAAAGAACAAGGGCTCTTCATTATAGAAGGAGCCCGCGAACTGAGTCTTGCTCTTGTTGCAAACTATACCATAGATTCTGTTTTTATTTGTCCCGAATTATATATAAAGAGCGATTATCCAAATGTACTGGATTCAATACCGGACAATAAGTTGTTCGAAGTATCAGAAGCCGTATTTGATAAAATAGCTTACCGTGAAGGATCTGATGGGTTACTGGCTTTGGCAAAACCGCAATCACATACTTTATCGGACTTGGAATTATCTGAAAATCCGTTTATTATTATTCTCGAAGCCGTGGAAAAGCCCGGTAATCTGGGAGCTATCCTTCGCACAGCAGATGCCGCACAAGCAGATGCCGTTGTTATTTGTGATCCTGCTACAGACCTGTATAATCCCAATGTGGTGCGTTCAAGCGTAGGATGTCTTTTTACTGTGCAAACGGCAGTTTGCAGTTCCGAAGAGGCTCTTGCCTTTTTGCACAACAAAGGAATTAAATCTTATGCTGCTGAGCTTACTGCTTCTCAATGGTATCACGAAACAGATATGAGGTCATCCTCAGCAATTGTAATGGGAACCGAAGCCGATGGATTGACAGACTTCTGGTTAAGAAATGCTGACCATAGAATAAAGATACCTATGCGCGGGAAAATCGACTCGTTGAATGTTTCTGTGTCTACCGCTATCCTCACATTCGAAGCGATGAGGCAACGGGGATTTTAATCTGTACGATTATTATTGTACTCTTGTTCCCGAAGCTTTTCCTATCTCGGAAGCTTGGGTGATAATCACTTCTTTGACACCTGCGGCAATAGCATCAAAAGAATTTTCCAATTTAGGAATCATGCCGCCTTGTATTACTTTCTCAGCGACCAGTCGCTCAAAGTCATTCTTACTGAGTTCTTTTATGACACTTTCATCGTCATTTTCGTCCATCAACACACCTTTTTTCTCGAAGCAGAAAACAAGGCTGACATCAAACACTTTCGCCAGGGCTTTTGCTGTTTCTCCGGCGATAGTATCAGCATTTGTGTTTAATATATTCCCCTGCTTGTCGTGGGTTAAAGGAGCAATAATGGGTACTATTCCCTGTAAAATTAAAGTAGATAAAAACTCAGTGTTGACTTCCTTTACATCACCTACATATCCATAATCTATATCTTTCACAGGGCGTTTCTCAGATCGAATAAGGTTCATATCTGCCCCGGTCAACCCCAATGCATTCACGCCTAAGGCCTGTAATCCGGCTACGATGTTTTTATTGACCAGCCCGCCATAAACCATAGTAACAACATCAAGCATGTCTTTATCGGTTATCCGCCGTCCGTTTACCATTTTGGTTTCTATTCCAAGACGTTCGGCTAGTTTAGTCGCCGAGCGCCCTCCTCCATGTACCAGCAGTTTATTTCCCTTTATATTCTTAAAATCGGCCAATAGTTGTTTCTGTGAGTCTTCCTCTTCAACTATTTTTCCTCCTACTTTTATAATGGTCAGTTTTTCCATATTTTATTATAAGCTAAAAGAGCAACAAAGGTAAAAGTTTTTAGTTATTGACTAATAACCTTTATTGTTTAATCTATGTATAGATGTTTTTTTAATGCAGGTATATCAAGTCTTGATACATTGCGTATATTTGTTGCCTCAATTAAGATTGGATATTTTTATGAAAACAATAAACTTCACTGAACTGAAGTATTTATCTCTAATCATTTTATCGATTATTTTATTTTCCTGTCATAATCAAAAAGAAGAAAACTGGACTGATTTGCTGGATAAAGATCTTTCGCAATGGGATATGTATCTGAGTTATGAAATGAAGAACGGATACAATGGGGATATTAACGGGGATACAATTCTTCCCATAGGTTATGGGACGAATTACAAAAACATATTTACAGTAATAGAAGATAATAATGAGCCCGTACTGAAAATCAGCGGAGAAGTATATGGATGTGTATTCACAAAGGAAAGTTACAGGAATTACCATCTCAGGCTAAAATTTAAATGGGGCGATAAAAAATGGGAACCGCGCCTCGATAAAGACATGGATTCAGGAATACTCTACCATTCGCAAGGAGAGTGCGGTATCGATTATTGGCGTACATGGATGCTGAGCCATGAATTTCAATTTATACAAAGCGGAGATGAAGGCAACTCAGGAGATTACTGGTGTATTGGCGCTACACAGATGACTGTCCGCGCACATCAGGATTCCGCAGGATTGGTTTTTGACACAAATGCTCCGCTTGTAACAATGGGTGTCGGCACAGAAAATGGATATTATTGCGCTGCAAGTAATTCCAAAGAACAACCCACCGACCAATGGAACGAGGCAGAACTCATCTGCTTCGAAGGCAAAAGCCTTCATATTGTAAATGGAAAAGTAACTATGGCCTTATCCGGACTCAGCTACAAGGATGGAGATATTGTAAAACCGCTGATAGAAGGAAAGATTCAGTTGCAAAGTGAAGCAGCTGAGGTTTTCTATAAAGATATACAAATCAGGGATATCACTCAGTTACCGGAAGAATATCTGAAATTCTTTGAATAAAGGCAGTTCTAGAATAACGACAACAATAACTGATCAATAGCCCTTACCACCTGACTTCGAGGGCCTGTGAATTTATTAACCATTATTGTAAAGGTGTATTTCTTCTCGCCATCGATATAATATCCGGTAAAGCATTGTACTCCATATATGCTACCGCTTTTCATAGATATCTTTCCTGCCAGTTTTGTCCCTTTAAGGCGGTTACTTACGGTTCCGTTTTTACCTGCTTCCGGTAAAGATTCAAAAAAAGTCTTGGCATTGCTACTTTTCGCTTGCATATATACCAACAGGTCACACATAAATGCCGGGCTGACAGCATTGGCCGGCGATAAGCCACTCCCGTCAAACATCATTAGCGCATCCGTATCCAACCCCCTGGCCTTCCATAGTTCATTGGTTATCTCTATTCCTTTATCCAGCGCCGAAGAATAAATATCAATGTCTTTTGTCCTTCCAACGGTACGGATCAGATGTTCGGCATAGTGGTTATTACTTCTTACATTCGTGTCTTTTATTATATCTTTTAATGGAAAGGACAAATGAGTATAGAAGACATCTCCCGTAAACGATTTCTTGTTCTTAACGTACATCTGGTTAAAATACATATCATAGGATGTTTCCGCTCTACCGATAGAGAAACCATTGTCCATTAACCGGTTAGCCAATACTTCTCCAAGATATAATCCGGGGTTGGGAATATCACCTTTTATGCTGAAAGAAGATCTTCCAGTAGGAATATTTCCTGTAAGCAGGCGGGTGGTAGAAAAAGGCTCTCCGTGTATATAACCATTGTCCTGTCCGCTAGTGTTTAATGTCAATGTGTTTTGAAAAGAGAGATTCACTACAGGCTCCGTTCTTAATATTACAGGACATGTATCCTGACGCATCGTATTAAAATATAGTTTGTATGTATTGTCATAGACGCTGATTCCGTATGTCCCCGAAGCATAGTAATTCCCTATATCCTGATATATCCAGCGATGCGATACCCCGTCATAACCAAAATAGTCATCTATCACCATGATGTCTAGGCTTTTGGCAGAATCAAAATTTTGTTTGATAGCTGATGTCCACTGGGAAAGAAATGCATTCGGCGTATTGTCCAGGAATTCCGTACCCAGAGTAGGATCTCCATAACCATGTATCAATAACCTGTTACTTTGGCCTTTGTCTTTTGATAGAGTCGTCTTGTATTTATATTCTCCACCAAGTACTTCCAAGGCCGTCGCTGTGGTAACAACTTTTAATATAGATGCGGGAGTATATGATTTGTCAGCATTATGCGATACGATCGTTTTGCCTGTAAAATCCTTTACACATATACCCACAGACGCATGTTTCAGTCCCGGACTGGCAAGAAACTGCTGAACTCCGGTTTGTTTAGTTTGAGCATTAGTAAGAAGAGTGAGTAAAAACAGTAGAAATAAATATTGAATCTTTACTTTTATCATTGTCGAAATATTACAGAAAATAGGAAAAATAAAATATCTTTGTAAAGATAGATAATTTAAGTAAAAGTTTACATGAATGTCGTATTCAAAGCTATAATGACTGCTTGTTATTATATTGGATTGAATAGCTAATGAACAAGTGTCAAACCTTATTTTACAATAAGAATTTTTAATATATCTGACAATGAGCCAGCCTTTTGAAAAACCCTTTACCTTCGATAGAGCCATTCGTTTATTAATCAGTACTGTTGCATTTGCCGCCGCACTTTATCTCCTATATATTCTCAGGAGCGTATTGCTTCCCTTTCTCATAGCCTGGC
Organism: Prevotella sp.; assembly: GCA_031285905.1. Taxonomy (GTDB): domain Bacteria; phylum Bacteroidota; class Bacteroidia; order Bacteroidales; family Dysgonomonadaceae; genus Dysgonomonas. Next base: position 30,554 of record JAITVH010000067.1, on the reverse strand, counting down.
TATTGGCATACATGCTTAATCCTATTGTCCGTTTTTTCAAGCGGAAACTAAACCTTCCTCATCCTGTCGCCGTTATCCTTACTTTACTTTCTGTCGCAGGAGTAGGAACCGCTCTGGACTTCATCCTTGTGCCAATGATAGAGAATGAGATATGGCAGATCAACAATTTGATAGCGAGCTATGAACTTTCTTCTATTGCACAGAACGGAATACCTGTAAGTGTTGCCGATGTAATCGCCAGATATGTGGATTTTAAAGAGCTACAGAACACATTGACAAAGGAAAACGTAACAGAAATATTCCAATTCTTAACTCCCATTGTTGAATCGTTATTCTCCAATACCATTTCATTTTTACTCGGGCTTACAGTTGTCTTCATCGTTATACTTTACCTGATCTTTATCTTGTTGGATTATGACAAAATCAATGAGTTATGGCGATTCCTGATCCCCCCAAAATACCGTGAAGTAGTGGGACGTATAACAGTAGATGTAGAAACCAGCATGAATAAGTATTTCAGGCATCAGGCATTTATATGTCTGATTCTTGCATTCCTGTATGCAACCGGATTTCAAATTATAGGCCTACCATTGGCTATTATGTTCGGCATCATAGTTGGCCTGGTTCATATGATCCCGTATTTGCAGGTAATAACATTCCCTCCTGCTATACTCCTCTGTTGGTTACGTGCTTCTCAAACGGACGATAGTTTTTGGGTAATGATCGGGTTGGTTGCTCTCGTGTATGTAACTGTTCAATGTATAATGGATTTGTTTCTTGTGCCGCGTATCATGGGAAAAGCTATGGGACTGAACCCGGCAATAATCCTGTTATCGCTTTCCGTCTGGGGTTCATTACTTGGTATAGTGGGAATGATTATAGCTATCCCATTAACTACATTGCTCTTATCATATTACAAAGAATTTATCACTACTGCCGAGAAAATGCAGGCTGCAGAAAAAGGACAGGGAATCATCCCTTTCGACGAAAGTTGACATTTCTCTGTTGTCTTATCAAACTATATACTTAATGAAAAAAAGCATATATACTCTTCGAAGCCTATTTGCCACATGTATCGCTGTTCTTGCAATGGTTTTGCCATCTTATTCAGCCAACCCTCCCTCAAACAATATGCGTGTACTATACTGGAATATTCAGAATGGGATGTGGTCGGGGCAAGACGATAACTACAGCGCTTTCGTAAGATGGGTAAGCGAACAACAACCCGACATTTGCATATGGAGCGAAGCCCAGTCTATTTTTTTATCCGGAACAGCCGATGCGATGCCGCCCGAAGATCGCTATCTGATTGATGGCTGGGGTGAGTTGGCTGTGCGTTACGGACATCGATACTGGTATGTAGGCGGACACCGCGACAATTATCCACAGGTAATCACTTCGAAATACCCGATTGAAAATGTTGAACGTATCATAGGTGCCAAACCGGATAGTATCGTTACCCACGGAGCCGGATGGGCCCGTATAGAAGTAAACGGTTTTACACTCAATTTCGTAAGTCTACACCTATGGCCTCAGAAATTTGCTTTCCAAACCCAAAACAAGGAAGCTAGCAGTGCCGAAAACGGAGGTGACCACTACCGCCGCATGGAAATAGAATATATCTGTAAACACACCATCGAAAGTGTTCCCGACGCTGCCGGTCAAATGTGGTTTATGGCAGGAGATTTCAATGCCCGTTCCCAGCGCGACAATTGGTCCTATAAATATCCGGAAGACGATTCCCGCCTGCTGGTTCATGACTATATACAACACAACACCCCTTACATGGACATTATCGCAGACCAATACCCTAATGAGTTCAAAACCACGATACACGGAAAGTCACGCATCGACTTTGCCTATTGTACTGCCCCTCTCTACGACCGCATAGTGTGGGCAGATGTGCTCTCGGACGATTATACAACCCCTGTCCGCGATCCGCAAAAACTAAGCAACTTCTGGCATCCATCCGATCATCTCCCAATCCTGGTAGAATTTGATATGAGAAAAAACAGGGAAGTAGCTCCTTAAAAAAACCATAGATGTATTCGCCTTATTTGTTGAATCATACCTTCGGTAATATAAGATTTTTTTGTACCTTTATCCGCCAATTTGAATAACAAAAAAATTATATACAATGCAATTAACAGCAAAATTAATTCAGGTGCTTCCTGTTCAAACGGGAATGGGAAAGAATGGAGAATGGAGAAAACAAAATATTATACTTGAGACTGACGGTATGTACCCCAAAAAAGTATGTGTTACACTTTGGGGTGACAAAATAAATGAGTCGGTACTTCAGATTGGGAATATCCTTGATGTATCTTTCGATGCAGAGAGCCGGGAATATAACGGGAACTGGTACACCGATCTCAGAGCATGGAAGATAGAGCCTGCCGGAGCCGGAACTCCTGAACCTTCGGCACCTTATGGAGCAGGCAATCAACCCGCCCCATCAGCTCCTCCTGTAGATTTCAGTGGAGATAGTGGTGATGACCTACCGTTTTAGGTTTAAAAAATCGGATAAAATGCACCGATAAAGATTTGTATATCAAAAATTAAGTTTTATCTTTGCACCTCGTTTTTAATAAATTATTAAATAATAACTATGTACTTAGACTCAGCTAAAAAGCAAGAACTCTTCGCAAAGTACGGAAAGTCTAACACTGATACTGGCTCACCTGAAGCTCAGATAGCATTGTTTTCATACCGTATTTCGCATTTAACTGAACACTTGAAGTTAAATAAGAAGGACTATAACACAGAAAGATCATTAAGACGCCTTGTAGGTAAACGTCGTCGTTTACTTGATTATCTGATAGCTAACGACATCGAAAGATATCGCGCTATTATCAAAGAACTGGGCTTAAGAAAGTAATTCTTTCGTGTCGAGAAAACTTAAAAGAGATTGTTTCTGAAAAGGAGCAATCTCTTTTTTATTATATTGTTGAAAGGTTAAGAGTATTTGATAAACAATATAAAGCAGAGATAGAAAAAATGAAATAGACAGGGTATTCCCTTTTTTTATAATGATATTGCAATATTTCAGTTTTTTGCTTTATAAATCTCCCTGATACTCATTTTTATATTTGTATTTTTCTTAGTTTTGTATCTTAAGCTTAATTAAATAAAATATACTATGACTAAAAAAAGCTTCACCATTGTACTCCTACTGATAGCTGGGACATTAGGCAGTAATGCACAAATCTGGCCTTTCAAGAAAAAGAAGAAAGAAGAAAAAAAAGAAGCAGCTGCACCTGCGGCAAAACCGGCTGCGCCTGCATCGGGGCTTAAGGCTTACGATGAGATAATCACAAAAGAAGCAAAGACTAATAAAGGCTTCTTTGATGTACACAAAGTCAAAGACAAATATTACTTTGAACTTCCCGACTCTATTTTCGAAAGGGACATACTTGTGGTGAACCGGATTTCGAAAGCTCCCGTAAACCCGTATAAATCAGCCGTTGGTTATCCGGGAGACCATATAGGAGAGAATGTGATCCGCTTCGAAAAAGGGCCTAATAATAAAGTCTTTATAAGAACAATTTCTTATTACGAAAAGGCTACGGATACTTTGGGAATGTATATGTCTGTCAAAAATTCCAATATACAACCTATCGCTGCAACCTTCGCGATACAGACAATAAATAAAGATACAATAAACAACAAGCAAAACACTGTAATAGATATTACCGATTTTCTGAATGGAGATAATAACGTATTTTTCTTTAATAATAATACAAAAAAATCGAGAGGAGTCGGTAATTACGCAGCAGATAAAAGCTATGTCGATACCATCAAAGCATTTCCGATAAATGTAGAGATAAAAACGGTAAAAACATTTTCACAAACAATGCCTCAGGGTTTTCCTCAGCATATGGCACAATATTTTCCTACAGACCCTATGACATTTGAACTGAACAGCTCGATGGTCTTGCTGCCAAAAGAGCCAATGAAACCGCGTTTATTTGATGGACGTGTAGCCTATTTTGGCGTTAGACATACCGACTTCGATACAAATCCTCAGGGGATAGAATACAAAACAAAAATAACCCGTTGGAGATTGGAACCTAAAGATGAAGACCTGCAAAGATACCTGAACGGGGAACTGGTAGAACCTAAAAAACAGATTGTATATTATATAGATCCTGCGACTCCTAAAAAATGGGTACCATATCTTCTGGCCGGAGTGAATGACTGGCAAAAAGCATTTGAAAAAGCAGGTTTCAAAAATGCGATTGTAGGACTCGAAGCCCCTAACGACTCCACATGGAGCATGGAAGACGCGCGCCATTCGGTAATCGTTTATAAACCATCCGATATACCAAATGCCAGCGGCCCACATGTAAATGATCCTCGTAGTGGCGAAATTATGGAAAGCCACATCAACTGGTATCACAATGTGATGTTGCTCCTTCGCAACTGGTATCTGATACAATGCGGCCCTCTTGACGAACGTGCCCAAACAATGAATTATGATGACGAGTTGATGGGACAACTTATCAGATTCGTTTCTTCGCACGAGGTAGGGCATACCCTCGGCCTGCGTCACAATTTTGGTTCATCTGCAACCGTACCCGTTGAGAGACTGAGAGATAAAGAATGGGTGGAAGCTAATGGCCACACCCCTTCCATTATGGATTATGCCCGGTTCAATTATGTGGCACAACCGGAGGATAATATTTCAGAAAAAGGGCTTTTCCCACGTATAGGTATTTATGATGACTGGTCTATTGAATGGGGATACAGATACCTGCCGCAATACAAAACGCCGGAAGATGAACTTCCGTTCTCAAACAAGACAATCATCGAGAAACTGAATAGTGATAAACGATTTACCTTCGGTACCGAAACAGACCGTGACGATCCACGCAATCAGAGTGAAGACTTGGGGGATAATGCTATGCTGGCCGGTAGCTATGGTATCAAAAATCTGCAACGCATCGTTCCTGAAATATTGAAATGGACATATGAACCAAACAAAGGGTACGACAACGCATATTCTATCTACAACGAAGTCGTAGGGCAATTCAATAGATACATGGGACATGTGACCACTAATGTCGGAGGAATCTATAGTACTCCTACCCTTGTTGAGCAAAACGGAAAATCGAAAGAATTTGTTCCTGCCTCTATTCAAAAAGAAGCGATGCAGTTCCTGGGCGAACAACTATTTAAGACACCTGAGTGGCTCATTGACAGGGATCTAATAGAAAAAGCATACGTAGATCCGATAAATTCAATAGGTAATGTACAAAAGAGAATCGTTGATCGCCTGATCAATAAATATACTATCGATAAGTTGTTGCGTTATGAGGCATATTATGGGAATGAGGCATATACCGCTCTTAACATGTTTGCCGATCTTAAAAAAGGAGCATGGGCAGAACTGACTAATGGAAAGCAAGTTGATATTTATCGTCGAAATCTACAGAAGAACTATGTAAATGCACTGATCAATATCATCGATCCTAAAAACCAGCAGGGAGTACAAGCATCTGATGCAACCGGAATTGTACGAACTCATTTGATAGAACTTCGCCAAAATATCAAGAATGCGGCAGCATCTTCATCAGGGGTTAAACGCAGTCACTTTCAAGATATGGCGGCTTTGATAGACGCAGCTCTGGATACAAGTAAATGATTCTAACAATAAACTAAATATTATCAATTTATGAAAAGATTATTTTTATCAAGCAGTATCTTATTAATTGCCCTTTTAGGTATCTTTTTCTCTTCTTGCAAAAAGAAGGCTGTGGAAGAACAAACAGGCCCCGTTATTATAGCATATGTACAAGGCGACGCATCATTCGATGCCAGCCGCATTGCTGCATCCAAAGTAACCCATATCAATTACGGATTTGCAGAGGTGAAAGACGGAAAAGTTGTGCTTGGTAGTGCTGATGCAGGAAATCTAGCAAAACTAGTTAGCCTGAAAGAAGAAAATCCAAAATTGAAAGTATTGATTTCTGTAGCAGGAAGAGTCTTGAGCCGCACTTTCCCTGAAGGAGCATTGACTGGCGATGCACAGAAAACATTTGCAATATCGGTGGTAGATATCGTGACCAAAAACAATCTGGATGGTATCGACATCAACTGGGGGTACCCTGAAGTATCGGACAAGAACGATACAATATACAATGACGCCGCTGCTCAAAATTACGGATTAGTAATTAAAGCTGTCAAGACTGAACTTGATGCATTAGGCGAAGACAAAAAATATTTGTTGACCTCGGCTGTGGAAGCAGATCCTAATTTTATTGCCAGTGCTAAACCTGCATCATTCCAGACAAGCGTAGACTATCTGAATATCATGTCTTTCGGTTATCAGGATACTAAGGTTGCAATATATCAGTCAAATCTTGATTTCTCAGATAAATACGGGGTCAAGAAATCAGTAAAATCCACACTCGAAGCATATAATGGCATTGAACCGTCAAAATTGGTGATGGGAATTCCGTTCTCTGGCATTACATATCAAATGAAAAAAGATTCTAAAACAGGAATAGGAGACCCTATTGTAAAAAGAACGGGGAACAAGGGATATACATTCATCAAAGACAGCCTTGTAAACAAGAATGAGTATTACAGATATTGGGACAATAACGGTCAGGTTCCGTATGTATATAACTTCTATAAGAGCGAACTTGTAACATATGATGATGAAGAGTCAGTAAAAGCAAAATGTGCATATGTAAAATCGAATAACCTCGCCGGAGTTATGCTTTGGAAATATACAGATGACACCAAAGGTTTCTTGATCAATGCTATTAATGATGTGTTGAAATAATATATTTTAACCATTATCGTTCTAGAATATTGCACCAGGGATTGTATTTTTGACAGATGCAGGTGCAAAATTAAAACAAGCCACTTTATGAATAATATAGTGGCTTGTATATTAAAAACAGAAAGAATCAATGAAGAAGAAACGGATACTTTGGGCAGATGATGAGATAGATATACTACGTTCGCATATACTCTTTCTTGAAGAGAAAGGATATGAAGTGATACCTGTCAACAGTGGACAGGATGCAATAGATATCTTCCATACCGAAACTTTCGACATTGTATTCCTGGATGAACATATGCCCGGTCTTTCCGGTTTGGAAGCACTTTCCATCATAAAAGAGATGAATCCCAATATACCAGTGGTTATGATAACCAAAAGTGAAGACGAAGGAATCATGACACATGCTATTGGCAAGAAAATCGCCGATTATCTGATAAAACCCGTAAATCCAAACCAGATATTATTATCATTGAAGAAAAATCTGGAAAAAGATAATATTGTATCAGAAGCAACTTTGGAAGGATACCGGGAAGAATTTAGCCAGATAAGCTCGAGTATCAGCGATTCATTAGACTACGAAGATTGGATTAACATTTATAAAAAACTGATATACTGGGATAATGAACTAACCCTTTCTCAGAACCCTTTAATTGATCTGTTACACACACAAATACAAGAAGCCAATAAAGGCTTTTCCAAGTTCATCAAATACAATTATGAGAGTTGGATACAGCACGATAAAGAAAAGCCTCTGTTAAGCCCCGAAATCTTCTCTCAAAAGGTGTTTCCATTATTGGATAAGGGAGAGAAAATATTCTTTGTTTTGATTGACAATTTCCGACTCGACCAATGGAAAGAAATCAAGGAATTGCTGATCAATGAATTTTCTATTGTCGAAGAAGAGTTTTTCAGTATCCTGCCAACAGCTACCCAATATGCAAGAAATGCCATATTCTCAGGGCTGATGCCAGCACAAATAGCAAAGTTATATCCTGAGCTGTGGATAGATGAAAATGAAGAAGAAAGTAAGAATTCGAATGAAGAGATTTTAGTCCAAAAGCAAATAGAAAGAAACAAAAAGGATTATACATTCTCATACCACAAACTATTGACTTCCAATGCAGGAGAAAAGCTGTTACAACAAATAAATTCTTTAGGGGGCAAACAGCTAAATGTAATTGTTATCAACTTTATTGATATGCTTTCCCATGCACGCACCGAATCGAAGATGATAAAAGAACTGGCATCGGACGAGGCAGCATATCGCTCCCTTACACGTTCGTGGTTCAGGCATTCAAGCACAACAGATATTTTGCGCAAAGCGAAAGAAATGGGATATAAGATCATACTGACTACCGATCATGGTACAGTAAGGGTAAAAAATCCGCTGAAAGTGATTGGGGACAAGTCTGTCAACACAAATATCCGGTACAAAGTAGGGAAAAATCTTGAATATGACAGGAAGAAGGTGTTTGACATCCATACACCCGAAAGATTTGGCCTGCCATCTCCTAATATCAGTACAAAATACATCTTTGCTACCAATAATGATTTCTTTGCTTATCCCAACAACTATAATCATTATGCATCATACTATACTGATACTTTCCAGCATGGTGGTATCTCGATGGAAGAAATGATAGTGCCTCTGATTACTTTGACTGGGAAATAATTAATACCTGCACACTCCTTGAAGTAAAACATCTTTTTTCAACTTTTCAAAATATATCAACTTTCTGGCACTTTGTTCCGAAACAGGTGACCATAAAGTCTTTTCATATTTTAATATCACAAATATTAACACAAGCAATACTTTCTCCACAGATTTACCTATTGCGACTTCAGCACCTTTCCCCTTCTCATAAATATTTAATGCCTTTTTAGGGATAAAAACTGACAAATATCTTGCCAACTTCAAAAGTCAACAGAGGCGAACATATTCTTTTTTTATATATACTCCTATCTCTTTCAAATTCAAATATTTATAAACAAAAAAACCTTAGATACTAATCAATAGATTACATCTATATATTTATTGATTTCATAATATTATTTTATAACCATAAAAAAAGTGTATAATTTAAATTTGAATTTATCTATAGGTGTAAACAAATCAAATCATTTTAACTTTTAGAAAAATGGAAAATATACTAACTACTACTTTAAAAATGCTCAAAGTAAAACATACTAAGGATTTTACGAGCAATTTTTTTGAGAATCACCCTTATAAAAAACATTTAAGGGGACTTTCCCAAATACTATTAGAATACAATGTTACGAACTCTGTTATAAGAGTCCAAGAAAAAGAAAGTATTTACAAATTGAAAGTTCCTTTCATTGCACAGATAAAGGACAACTTCATAATCGTATCAGGATTGAAAAACGACAAAGTTTCATACAAATACCAAGGCAAAAAAATAACTGAAGACGTCGATAAATTTAATAATGAATGGAATGGGGAAGCCTTAATTTTATCTCCTAATAAAAAATCAGTAGAACCGAATTACAAAATAAATAAACTAGAATATTTATTGGATAAAGGATCAAAAATTATCTTTTTGACAATGATATTGATTGCTTTAATATTTGGGTTTGTTCAAAATCAAATTGACAATCTACTATTCATTATTTTATTTATTCCTAATATAATTGGTATCTATATATCAGGACTACTGCTAACTAAACAGATGCATATATCTAATAATCAAGCGAATAAAATATGTAATTTTTTCAAGAATAGCAGTTGCGACAATGTATTAGAGTCACCTGCAGCCAAACTTATGGGAGTAATAGGATGGAGTGAAGTAGGTCTAAGCTATTTCTTGTCAAACCTGATAATTCTGTTCTTTTTTCCTTCTCTACTTTTCTATTCTGCGCTTATTAATATATGTGGTTTACCATATACTTTCTGGAGCATTTGGTATCAAAAATTTAAAGTCAGGCAATGGTGTCCGATGTGTCTTATCATTCAAGCTTTATTATGGGTTATTTTTATTCTTAATCTAGTTTTTTATAGGCCATTTTTACTCCATATTTCGATAATGGATATTATTTCTACAGGTTGGATTTTTGTCTTGCCATTCATTCTAATACATTTTTTAGTAAAGCTAATTACTACAAAACAAAATCTTGAGCAACAAACTAATGAAGATAAAAAACTACGATTAAGAGGAGATGTATTTGGAGTAATCTTAAGAAATCAGCCTAATTATATTATTGAAAAAGGAGTATCAAGTATTATTTGGGGCAACCAAGAAGCTCCTGTAACTATCACTGTTATTTCTAATCCTCATTGTTATCATTGCGCTACGATGCATGAAAAGATTTCTCTTTTATTAAAACAATTCGAAAATAAAATATGTGTTCAATATATTTTCTCTCCTATCATAAAGGATTTTGATATAAGCTGCAAATTTCTAATCGCTTCATATCTATACAATAAAAGGCAAGATACAGATCGTATTTATAATGCTTGGTATGAAACAGGTAGATTTGACAGAGACGAATTCTTTAATAAATACAATCTAAATATTGAAGATCCCTCTGTAAATGAAGAATACGAGAAACATAAAGAATGGCTACATAAGTCAAAAATAATGCTTACACCAACAATCCTGGTGAATGGTTATTTGTGGCCAGATGAATACAAAATAGAAGATTTAAAATATTTCCTTGACTAAAAATATTTAATAAAACAGGGGTACCATGAGTTAATAGTAGGTCTTATGAATATCTCTTATAAATAACAAAACCTACAACAATAAAAATCTTTTTTTATGAAAATTTTTAAAAATTTAAAGTTGGCGTCATTAAATGAAATCCAAGGCGCTACAGTGTTTATGAGTATGTATGGAAGTGGATCAGGATCAGGTTATGGATCAGGATCAGGTTACGGATCAGGATCAGGCAATTGGCTTAATTTTGTCAATTGTGGCACACAACACATTAACTGTGGAGGTGCTTGTCAGGAGCGTGGAAGATTCGGTTATTGCGCACCTGTCGTGAGTAATAATGCAGGAGTCAATTGTATTTGTGACACAAGTTACGATCAGTTTTACAATCCTAGATTTCCCAATAATGACGGACATGACAAATGTGACAGTTTGGGAAATGCCGCTTGTGGGGGAACATGTAGTAATGGCTGGGGACGATGTGTTTGGTCTGGCAGCTATTGTACGTGTAAGACAACTGAAGGATCAGGTTCAGGATCGGGTACAGACCCTGATTCTAGTACAGGCTCTGATTCTAGTACAGGTTGTTATTATAGCGGTAGCCTGTGTGGTGGTAGTTGTAAGGTAAACGGCCACACAGGACGATGTGTTGCATCTGGCAACCATTGTGTTTGTTATAAATAATAAATAATTACTATAATCCATCCTTGCTCTATCAAGGATGGATTATAAACACAAAAGTATAAACCTTCTTCTTTTTGGGAGGAAATTTATAACCATAATAAAAAAGCGACATGAAAAGAATACCAAAAATTATTCATCAAATCTGGTCTGGAATAGATGAACCTCTACCTAATGGGTTTAGAATATTGGGAAATACATGGAAAAATTATCATCCTACATGGGAATATATATTATGGGATAATCAAAAAATGAATGATTTCATTCTGGAATATTATCCTCAATATTGGGAGATTTATAACAGTTTCCATTACAATGTACAACGTTGGGATGCTATCCGATATTTGATTTTAGACAAGATTGGGGGAGTGTATGTAGACTTCGATTCTGAATGTTTAAAACCTTTAGACAAACTTTTAGAAAATAAAGAATGTTGTTTTTCACTAGAACCGGAAGAACATCAAAAAATGTACCATACAGAGGTCTATTTCAATAATGCATTAATGGCTTCAATCCCGGAACATCCATTTATGAAAAAAGTAATTGAAAAAACATTCAATCACAGCCCCAATGCAACAAATGCGACAAATGTACTTCATACAACAGGGCCTCTTATGCTTGTTGATCTTTATATGAGCTATGAAGATAAAGAAAATATTTATCTAATTCCTCCTCAATATACATCCCCATTGACTAAAAAAGAAGGTTTTAATAAAATAAGAGGAGTTTTTTCAGAAGAAATCAAAAACAAACTAAAAGATGCATATTCTATTCATTATTTTTTTAATGGATGGGTATCACAACTCTAATAAAAAATAAAGTATTTATCAAAACACATTAAACAATATAAAATTATGAATGGATTTTCTGTAATAATGCCGACTTATAACCAAAGTGAATTTATAAGAGGCGCAATTCTAAGCTTGATAAAACAAACTTATGAAGATTGGGAGTTAATAATAGTTGACGATGGAAGCACAGATAATACAAAAGATATTATAGTTGATTATTTAGAATCATATCCCAACATTAGATATATAAGGAATCAAACAAATCAGGGAATGGGAAATGCAATAAATCAAGGATTAGCTGTTGCAAAATATGATTATATTGCCTATCTCCCTTCAGACGATCTTTTTTATGTTGATCATTTGAAAGAGCTAAAAGAAAAATTCGAAGAATCTCCTGATGCGATATTGGTATATAGTGGAATGCAATATGATCTTCATGATACAGTAGCCCGGCCTGAAAAATATGAAACATTAGGTTTTAGGGAAGGATACAGCTTACAATTAGTCCAGACTGCACATAAAAAGACTAAAGATAAATGGGTAGAAAGAAATGAATATGTCACAGAGAACTTATATCTGATGTTCTGGAATAAGCTGGAAGACAAAGGAACTTTTATTCCTACTAATAAAATAACCTCTTTCTGGACCAATCATCCGCATCAAAGACACAAACTTATCAGTGAAAGGTATGGAGGAGGGATTAATCTCTATAGGAGTTTCTATAAAGTTCAGAAACCGATAAAAATACGGGTGTCTGATTATAAATTCACTAACGAAGAAGAGATTTATAAAAATTTCCGAAAAAAGATAACGCCCACAAAAAAATCCCTCAAAATATTATTAGTAGGAGAACTGGCATTTAATCCGGACAGAATTTATGCCTTGGAAGAAGCCGGGCATCAACTATATGGACTATGGATGGAAAGACCAACCTATTGCAGTACTACTGTGGGGCCTCTTCCTTTCGGAAATGTGATCGATATCCCATACGAAGATTATAAAAATAAGATCAAAGAAATCAAGCCGGATATAATATATGGATTATTAAATTTTGGGGTTATTCCCCTTGCTTATGATGTCCTCAGAAATTTCCCTGAGATACCTTTTGTCTGGCATTTTAAAGAAAGTGCTTTTCATGCCATTCGTGAAGGATTTTGGAAAAAACTGGCGTATTTATATACACATGCCGATGGTAAAATATTCATTAATGAAGATGTAAAAGCATGGTTTGAACAATATATTCCAAAAACAGGATCGTCATTCATTTTAGATGGAGATCTCCCAAAAATGGATTATTTTAATAAAAAATTATCAAAACGTCTTTCTGAATCGGATGGAGAAATACACACTGTTATGCCGGGGAGGCTGGTAGGCATCACCCCTCAGCATACGCAGGCATTGGCTCAACAAAATATCCATATCCATATATATACTGAAAATTATCATGATTACAAAATGGGCTACCTCCATCATTTAAGAAGGCTAAACCCTGATCATATTCATCTACATCCTCACTGTATTCCTGCAAATTGGGTAAAAGAATTTTCTCAATATGATGCCGGATGGCTACATTATTTCGATAGTAGTAATGAAGGCAATTTGTTGAATGCAAACTGGGAAGATTTAAATATTCCGGCCAGAATGACAACTTTAGCAATGGCAGGTTTACCTATGATACAGAAGAATAATGCTGGGCACATTGTAGCTATGCAGAATATAGCGAAACAAAAAAATGTTGGGATATTTTTCAATGACATTGATGACTTATGCCACCAGTTGAAAGATAAAAAGCATATGGATACTCTACGTAAGAACTTGATGGAGAAACGCTACGAATTTAGTTTCGATTATCACCTGCCTGATTTAATAACTTTCTTTAGAAAAGTTATAGAGCAAAAACAACACTAAAATATTTAATCAAAAAATAAAGAAATTGTCTATATCCTATAAAATAAATATAGTTTAGACAGTTTCTTTATTTCTATTTGTTATTCTTCCCTGAACCAGAATATCCCTTTCAGCTTCTCCAGATAATCGTTGATATGGGCAGCGGCTTTATCACTATGGAATAAGTACATAGTCAGGAAGCTACGGTCATTTTTTTGCAGCATGACAGCCTTGCAGTTTCCATACTTCTCCAGATCCATTACATCCGATGCACCTTCTCCTTCTAATAACTGATGCCGTTCGGGATGGTCTTTCACATTGACATCGTAAACAATAACCGTATCGGCATTATAATATTCCTTTGCCTTCTCAGACGGGTAATAAGTGATCTCCTTATATATATCCGGTAGAGGCTTTTCATAATAGCTGATTTTCGTGAAATCGTGACGCATGGAATTCCGGTGCATTTCCCGAGGACTAAGGCTCCAGCGTCTTTCAGGGGAACGGAACACAGAAAGTTCAGCAGAGTCTTTTTTAGTCTGGATAGGCGGCACATAAAAAAGGATAAACAATTCATTGTCTTCAGATTCTACAATACCACACAACAGAGCCCAAAAGAATGTAGGGGTTGAGACTTCTTTATACCTATGTGTAAACCCATTAGGTAAGGTATATTCTATTCCCATCTTATCTCTGATATCATCGTAATAAGTATCCATAAAACTAGGGAAATTCCTTTCTTTTTCCGGAACAATGTTTTCCTGCGCCCATAATGAATAATGGAAAAACAGAGAAGCAATAAACAATAGGGATATAATACTTTTTTTCATAATAATAAATTCGTTAGAGGCTTTTTTACACTATATCTACAAATGTAATAAAAAATATAAACGGATGTCCTTTGTTTTTAACAAAAATACTATAACTATAAAACACTAAAAGTAACCGGATATAAAATATCCGGTTACCCATAATACATGTTCTTATAGCGGATTACCGGAAGTTGCTTTATTTATGTTTTATCTTCCGGTCGGGAATTTTCGGTTACGATTTATAAAAAAGAATCAATAGCCGGAACCACCTGAACTGCAAGCCCTGGCTCCGGTCAAGGTAAATATATTGCCATATAGCTTTGTCGATGCTTCACTAAAGTTTACATTATAATTTTTTTCATTTCCGTCTGCTGACGGGTCATGGATAAATATCTTCCCGCTTCTGATTTCTTTAATGATTACCGAGTGGTATCGTGTTTTACCATTACTCGTTTGTTTAGTGATGGCATGCATATTTCCATTAAAGGTCTTATTGGCATACTCACTCGCCAGATTATCGACAGGAAACGATTCTCCAAATTCAAAATATTTAGCGAAAAATGCGGTTACATTCTTTACCTTTACCCCACCATCATTTACAATATTTGTGTTAAACTGGCTATTATACATAGCAGCTATTCTGGAATAAGATAAATTAAGATCATTGCATCTAAACTGGTCGTAACCAACATGCCAGAAACTTCTGAGGATACAATCGATATCCATCAGGCTCGACGGATCTTGGGAAGTATCATTCCATATGGAACCGCCACTACCCGAGTCACTGCCTGAGCCCCATATCCACACATTGTCACCGGTTACATACCCGAGGCCGCATACCTATACATTTTTGATAGATATACCTCTGTTAATCATATCGTCATATACAACATACGGCATGCATTTTTCGGCACTGGTTCCGTCTCCCTGCATCGAACCGCAACCGCAGCCCGTTGACATTAATTTGATGTCAGTCAATGCTTCAACATCTTTTAATTGTAAATTTCTTACATTTTTCATATTTTTTTGAGTTTAATTAGTGCTGTAGATTGTTTATTTGTTGCGCTGCTACTCGCCCATGCCCTACAGCTTAACGGGGGCTTTCACTATAATTACACGTATAGATAATTTGGATTTGAAAAAATGCAGTTTTTTAACAAAAAAGTTAAAGTTTAACATATCGTGATGAGATTGCATATACCCGAAGTAGACCTTACTTCCATTTCCCATTTGCATTCTACCCCTGTTTGCCCTATCTTTGCCGGCAAACTAAATAAAATGGAAAATACTCCTAATTGCCCTATATGCAGCATGGCAAATACTTACTTTGACGGAACAGGCTATGTGTGCCCCGATTGTTTTCATGAATGGTCGGGTGAAGCTACAGTAGAAACTGAAGATAATACGCCACGGGATAGTAATGGCGCAGAACTGATGGACGGCGATGCGGTAACAGTGATCAAAGACCTGAAAGTAAAGGGTTCGTCTATGGTAATCAAAAGAGGAACCAAGGTAAAAAGTATCCGCCTGACTGACGAACCTACCGAAGTAGACTGTAAGATAGACGGATCTAGTATCGTGTTAAAAACTTGTTTCCTAAAGAAATAGAGAATTATCTCATTCCATGCATCATTTTCAATAGTCGTTTAGACAGGAAGAAAAGGATAACCGATGCTATTCCCGCCATAAAAACAAACAACATAAAGAAATCATACAAATTGGAAATCTGGTAACCCATAAAGGTTTTAGGATTTTCAATTTGTTGTTTTTCAAGGGATTGTTGTACTGACGTTTTTAATTCTTTGCTCTCTATTTTCGAAAAAGTAATCCTGTCGAAAGGTATAACTTCTGCCCCACCCTTTTCTGTAACCGACTCTGCAAAGTCATCAGGGAGTAACGTGACTGAGTTTTCTTTTTCTGCCGATTGCACAGTGGCTACTTCAATTATCGGTTGCGGATAATAACTACTCAGTGTACCTGCGAAAACATTGGCCGCCGCCGTACTCAGATACCATATCGCCATCAATAAAGAGGCAAAGCGTACAGGCGCCAACTTATTCACCATCGACAACCCGATAGGAGATAAACACAGTTCACCGAAAGTATGTATCATATATAAGCTTACGAGCCACATCATACTCACCTTTACTCCCGGAGCCAGTCCTTTCACACCAAAAGCAATAACCAGATAACCTATCGCCAACAGGAATAACCCGATAGATTGTTTATAGGGCGATGCAGGTTCTTTCCCCCTACTGCTAAGCCTTGACCAGATAGCGACAAATATGGGTGCGAAAATAACGATGCTGATCGCATTGACCGACTGGAAATAAGATGTTGGTATTGTCCAATCAAACAGGCTGATATATCTATCTGTCTGCTCTTCTGCAAAGTAGGTAAGCGATGCGCCTGCCTGCTCAAAGGCAGACCAGAAGAAAATAACAAAAAAGGCTATGATATAAATCACCCAGATACGTGAACGTTCTACTTTAGTAAGTGACGGGTCGGATATTACATAACCCGGAGCAGCAATAGCCAGTGAGAAAATAATGGAGCTGATCAGATCTGTTTCTATGACTAAGAATAGCAAAGAAAATAATACTAGCCATACGAGTCCCCATATAATAGCGATCTTAGTCCCTGATTTCTTATCTACCATCTTAGTATCAGATTCCTCTCTTGAAATAACTTCTGCTTCATTTCTTTTTACATCGCGGCTATTTGGTATGACACCTATGGCATCACCTGAGGGAGCAACCAGATACTTATTTTTGTACATATTGAATATGACCACACCTAATAACATACCAATACAGGCTGCCAAAAACCCCCATTTGAAATCACCGGGATGCCCGGTATCTCCAAAAAATCCACAAATAAGGGGAGCGATAAACGAACCTGTATTGACACCCATATAAAAAATCGTATAGGCCGAATCTTTACGCTTATCATCAAGTTTATATAACTGTCCTACCATTGTGGAAATATTCGGTTTAAAGAAGCCATTGCCGAAGATGAGAAAACCTAACCCTGTGAACATAAATCCTTTCGCAAGTTCTACATTCTCAAAGAAATGCCCTGAAAAGAACATCAGCAATTGACCTAATGCCATTAATAACCCACCCACAGTTATCGAACGACGGTTACCCCAGTAGCGGTCAGCTATATATCCTCCAATTAACGGAGTGAGGTAAACCAATCCTGTATAGCTTCCATATATTTGTGCACCGTAAGCCTTATCAAATAAGAGAGCCTTTGTCATAAATAATACAAACAATGCCCTCATACCATAATAGCTGAAACGTTCCCACATTTCGGTCACAAACAGCAGATATATTCCTTTAGGGTGTCCTTTTTCTATTTCACCAGTTTCTTCTGTCATCAAATCTTAGGTTTTATCCATTAAAAGTGAAGTCCGGATTTTACTGATAAAACCCGGACTTTTTTCGTTACTTCTTTATGTTAGGCAGTTCTATGCCATAACCTTTTATCTTATCTTCCCGTTTCAATAAAAAGGCAGTAAATACAGCCAATACACCAAAACAGGCAAATATGATCATCGGTATAGTATAATCATATAAAGTTGTTATTTTTCCATCCTCTGCAATCTTTTCACCAATGATGCAATATTTATCCAATATCCACCCTATCAGGAAAGGGACTCCGCTCAGACCGATATTCTGTACCCAAAAGATCATACCATAAGCCGTACCCAATTGATTTTGTGGAATAATTTTAGGCACTGTCGGCCACATGGCAGAAGGAACAAGAGAAAACGCTATGCCAAGCAATACCATCAATATGGCTGCCCCCCACCATACATTTAATGCTGGTATGGAAAACAATAAATGCACAAATGTAAGGATGGCTGCACCTATTAACATAATGGTAGCTCCTTTTCCCTTTTTATCGTATATACCGCCAAAAAGAGGAGTTAATAAGACTGTTCCAAACGGGAGCATTGCAGGTATAACTCCGGCCCAGTCTTCTGCCATCCCAAATTTGTTTGTCATCAACGATGTCCCGAATTTGAGGAATGGGAATACTGCCGAATAAAAGAGGACACATAAGATAGCAATCAGCCAGAAACCTTTATTTTTTGCAATAGCCAAAATGTCTGAAACTTTGAAAGCATCCTCTCCACTGCCTTTTTCTGTGCCGACAGAAGCATCCAGCTTTTTATCCATTGTACAATAGAATAGAAATGCAATAAAACCGATACAGATAGCCATCAAGCCTATAAGGATCGGGCTGGAAAGACTCCCCAATGATTTTGCCAGAGGTAATGTTGTTCCGATGGCCAAAGCTGATCCCAGTCTGGCAATTGCCACCTGAAGCCCCATAGCTAATGCTGTTTCGTAGCCATTAAACCAACGGGCTATAATTTTAGTGACCGTAATACCTATTGTTTCTAATCCCAATGCAAATATGGCAAAACCAATACAAGCTACAAAAACCTGCATTTTGATACCAAAAACATCGCCTTCGAATGCAGTGGTTCCCGATACGGCATAATATTTTATTAAACAGCCTATAACCATTAACGAACAAGCTCCGATACCGGTTATACGCGGCCCTACTTTATCCAGAATAATACCACTGAAAATGAGCATGAAGAGAAAGACATTCAACCACCCGTAAGAAAAATTAAATATCCCAAAATCTTGAGAACTCCATTTGAATTCTGCTCCCAGTTTATCCATCAGTGGAGCCATAACATCATTGATGTAATAGGCGCAAAACATAGTAAATGCCACAATAATGAGCACTGTCCATCTGGCAGCTTTCGAGTCGTTTAATTTCTGCCTTATTATTTCCGTCATAGTGTGATAATTTGTATTATAAGTATTTGATTAGAAATTTTATGATACGCAAAAGTATGGAAAAGAATTATAAATGCCTTAAAAACTTATATTAAAACACAGATGTTTGATATTCTAAATAAGATAAACTTTATCTTTGTTTAATAAAAAGGATAAGATAATAAACTATAAACAATAACTGTTATCATATTTCTTGTCATGCTGACAATAGGAAGCATCTTGTACAGATGAGATCCTTCACTTCGTTCAGGATGACATACGACAGTAAATATTCAGATTACTTATGACATTGCAAGGTAAACATATAGTACTAGGTATTACGGGAAGTATAGCTGCCTATAAAGCGGCATCACTTGCGCGTTTATTAATCAAATCCGGTGCAGAAGTACAGATAGTAATCACTCCTGCCGGGAAAGAATTTATTACTCCCGTAACTCTCTCTGCTTTGACCGGTAAACCTGTTGTAAGCGAGTTTTTCACAGCTAACGACGGCACATGGCATAGCCACGTCGATCTGGGACAATGGGCCGACCTGATGCTGATAGCTCCTGCCACTGCCTCTACTTTAGGAAAAATGGCAAACGGCGTTGCCGACAATATGCTCATTACCACCTACATGTCAATGAAAGCTCCTGTGATGATCGCTCCGGCGATGGATCTGGACATGTTTGCTCATCCGGCAACAACAAGAAATATAGAAATACTTCGTTCATATGGTAATATTATTATTGAACCTGCTTCAGGTGAATTAGCAAGCCACCTGATAGGCAAAGGGCGTATGGAAGAGCCCGAAAATATATTCAAAGCGGTAGAAGATTTCTTTGCTAAACAACAGACATTAGCTAAAAAAAAAATACTGATAACAGCAGGACCTTCTTATGAGAAAATTGACCCTGTACGATTTATCGGCAATTATTCTTCCGGTAAAATGGGCTTTTCGCTGGCTGAAGAATGTGCCAACAGGGGAGCAGAGGTGATCTTAGTGACCGGGCCTGTCTCTTTAACTATCAGTCACCCTAATATTACCCGTATCGATGTAGAATCTGCTGAAGAAATGTATAATGCTTCGCTAAAGGCTTTTCCATCGATGGATGCGGCTATACTATGTGCTGCTGTGGCCGATTTTCGCCCGGCACAGAAATATGACGAAAAAGTAAAAAGAGGCGAAGACTTGTTGAATATTTCTCTTGTCCCAAACAAAGATATTGCTGCAACTTTGGGCAAGATGAAGAAAGCAAGTCAGTTGCTTATCGGTTTTGCACTTGAAACAAATGATGAGGAGAACAATGCATTGAAAAAGATTGTAAAGAAAAATCTGGATTACATTGTACTCAATTCGCTAAATGATAAGGGTGCAGGTTTTAAATATGATACCAATAAGATTGCAATAATATCAAAGAGTGGGATTCGTAAAGATTTTGAGTTGAAATCGAAAAAGGAAGTGGCCTCTGATATTATTGATGAAACATTATCCGGTTTTCCGATCTTAGTCTGAAAGCCTATGAGATACTGATTTTTAGAACAAAACCTTAGAGGATTTGTTAAACAATAGAACACAAAACTAGTATTGTTTAATGGCAAAGAAAGGGCATAAAGCCATAAAGGTTATAATCCTCATTTTTATTCTGCTTATTATAGGCGGATTCGCCCTTAACTGGTTTTTAACTTATCGTTTAGAGTCGAGACTTAACCGTATTCTCAGTGAAGAGATATCGCAAGCGACAGACGGATTTTATAACTTTTCATTCGACAAACTTAAAATTGGTTTCTTCTCAGGTGAACTTTCTATTAAGGGAGTGAATCTTGCTCCCGATTCTCTGGTATATAGCCAATGGGAGAAAGGAGATAGTCTGCCCGATACCTACTATGATGTAAGCATTGGAGAAATTCACTTTAAAGGTATCAACCTGACTTGGATATGGGATTACAGGAATTTGAACTTTAGCCTCTTTGAAGTAAATTCTCCGGATATTAAAATTTATAATACTAATAATCCCAATATTAAGGACGAGAATAAAACCGAAAACAAAGAGTTAAAAGACCTATATGAGATTGTATCCCCATATATAAGTACCTTGACTGTTAGCCGGATCAATCTGGCCGACGCCAATATATCTTATACTATAAAAGATTCGATTTCACCGGTTATTTATGCTTTGAAAGACGCTAATTTCAGAGCATACAATTTCAGATTGGATAAAAATTCTTTCGTATCAGGAAAACTACTCTATTCCGATAATTTTGAGTTTAAGGCTGATAGCCCTCAGGTATTATTATATAGTGACCAGTTTATTCTCAATACTGATAATATTAAACTCAGCACCATTGAATCTCTTATTCGTATTGAAGGTGTTCAGATCAGCCCGATAGAATCACAATGGAATATGCGATTGATAAAAGAGGGTGATTATCTTAAAACCGAAATAAAATCAGTAGAAGTAAAAGGTGTGAAATTTAACAGGGAAGAGGCAAAAAACTATCTTACAGCCGACTCTTTCAATATAGCCACTACTGACATAAGCTATTATAACGTAAAGAAAAATAACATCGACAGTATTAAAGTTGAGAAGAATGCTAACGATACCCTTCCTCCGAGAACTGCACCATGGTCATTGTATTCCATTATATCTCCCATTCTGAATAGTATTAGGATCAGTAAAATAGGAATAGAAAAGACGAAATTCAATTATACCCTGACACAAGATAGAGGTACGGATATCTATACAATGGAAGAGTTTGATTTTCATGCAAATAATTTCTTAGTAGATTCACTTTCAGAGAAAGAGAAGAAGTTTTGGTATGTCGATAATTTTGCATTGATAGGTACACATATAAATGGTGAGATGCAGAGCAACAATGCCAACATAAGTGTTGCAGAGCTGTTGCTGGACACCGAAAAGAAAAAATTCAGCATCTCGGATATAACTATAGAACCGTTATCTCTTAATGCAACCTCTGATTACATTTCAGGAAAACTGAAATCGATAACTGTCGATGGATTAGACTATAATACAGGAGTATCGGCAAGCCAGCTTTTAATCGAATCACCATTATTAAACTATTTTCGTGTAGAACAAAAAGAGCGCCCTAAAAGAGTAAATGAACAAATAAAAATCAGGGAAAATATAGTAGATTTCTTCACCCCTTATGCCGACTATCTGTCTGTAGATAATATTAATCTGTCAAATGCCGACATAACTGTCAGATACAATAATTCACCTGAGGTTTACCATATAGAAGATCTTAATTTTTATGCAACAAAATTCCTTGTGGATGATGAAACACGCAAAAAATCGAGGTATCTTTTTACATTCGATGATGTAGGCCTCTCTTTCAGAAATTTTGACAATAATATTCCCGGGAGTAATCATAGATTGAAAGTAGATGCTGTAAATATATCGAGCCTGACAAGTAAGGCGCGATTTGAGAATATACAGATGATCCCAAAGGCTGATACACTTTTAGACATGAGTTATAATCTCCATATCCCTTTACTTGAATTGACAGGGCTGAACCATAAGGAATATCTTGCAAATAAATCGATCGCAATAAAATCTATTATACTGGACTCTCCTAATATATCCGTTGAAAAGGGTGAAAAAACAAAGGAACCGGAAACACGACAAATAACCGAAATGCCCAATTTATCCGGTATTTTTTCCATGTTAAAGATCGATACAATTGCTTTATCTCACGCTAATATCTTATATAAAGACAAGATAAACGGGGATAGTTTAAGGCTAACATTCAATAATCTTGGAATTGGTAATCTCAACTTGCTCCCTGACGATAATTTCAATATTGATAATATTGGATTGGTTTCTCCGCAGATTGTATATTTCGCAGAAAAGAATAACGGAAAATCTTCATCACCACAAGGTGGAGCGAATCATTCTATTGCTGAATCTTTTCAGGGACTCAGTAAGAAGATTAAAGTGAACAATTTCTTTGTTTCCGATCTGAACTTGAAAATGGATCAACCTGAATCTAAGATTCATACCACAATGCCGTGGTTCTCTTTCCGTGGTTGGAATTGGGATTTCAGGACAAAACGTATTTTAATGTCATTCCGGGAAATAGAGGTTCAAGAACCGTTGTTCAATATTGATCTCGCACACCATCATACAGAATCAGAGGAATCTGTCAAGAAAGACAATCGGTCAAAGGACTTGTACACTCTATTGGCTCAATATACCGATACACTTTATATAGGGGGCGTAGATATTTCTAATGCTAATATAGACTATAAAAACACCTCTCAAGGGCATGACACCATAGAACAAAAGATTAATTCTACTTATCTATTCTTAAAGGATATCGCAGTTAATACCCGCGATAAAAAGGTTGATTTTTCAGATTTCAAATTTGCGACAAAAGATATCTACTTCCCTATTATGGACGGCTTTTATACCATAGGTATCGATGCCATCAATCTTGATAAAAAAGAGAGACTGGTCGCCCTGGACAATGTGCGGATGATCTCGACTTATCCTAAAGAGCAGTTTGCATATATCCACCTCAAACATAAAGACTGGTTTGATGTAACCACCAGGAAAATTGTCTTAACAGGTGTCAACTATGATACTTATTTTTCTGATAATACATTGAAGGCTAAAAAGCTTGTGGTTGAGAATGTTTTACTCCAGAATTTCAAGAATCAAAAGATTGAAATTCAACATAATATCATGCCTCTGATATATGAGAAAATACAGAATTTACCAATTAAACTATTTATTGATAGCGCCAACATCTCCGATTTCACCGTAATATATGAGGAATTACCGAAGAAGGGAAATAACCCGGGAGTAATCCGTTTCGACCACATGAATGGAAAGATCACTAACCTTACCAATGTTGCCTATTATCCGGATCAATACATGCGGCTCCATGTCGATGGAATATTTATGGAGGAAGGGTATTTCACTGCAATATGGGATATTCCTGTAAGTAAGGATTATGACTGTTTTGTACTTGAAGCCCGATTACTGGATTTCGACCTTAAAGCTCTCAATAAAATTTTTACACCTCTGGCAAGCGCAGAACTCAAACGTGGACGGCTCAATGACTTTAGTTTCATCACCGAGGCTTCGAGCAAAGATGCCTATGCCCGGATGCTTTTCAGGTATGACAGCATTAATGTATGGTTGCTTAAAGATAAGGAAACCAAAGAGCCTAATATGATGATGAGCAATATTGTGAATACACTAATCAGTACGCGTAATCCCGGAAGGGGACGGAAAAATCCGAGGGAGGCGAATATCTATATCGAGCGCGATCCTTATCATTCCACATTCAATTATTTCTGGCAGATATTGCAGCCTGCCCTGGCAGAGTCGGCCGGGATTTCGCAACGGGAACAGAAATTGGCAAAGAGAGCAGCAGGATTTTTTGGCAAGGTGAAGAATTTCTTTTCCGGCAAGAAAGAAGAGAAGGAAGGAGATAAAAAATAAGAGCAATCTATTGAAAGAACCTGCCCTGATATGTTTCTCTTTCGGCAAACCTTTTATTGATTTTAGCGGTAAATTCAAAGTTTTTAAGTTTCCAGTTAGGAGCGATCAACAGTTCTTTAGGCGATTGCGATACAAATCGTTCGATAATAATATCAGGCCGCAATCTCTCCGCAAAATCAATACATAAGTCTATATATTCTTCCACATCGAACAAATGGAACCATTCGGGGTGTTCCCTGTATTGGCGAGCCATCTCTGTGCCTTTTATAAGCTGCAATTGGTGTAATTTAATCGTTTTTACCGGTAATTCGGATATTTTCACTACATGATTCAGTATATCTCCCCTAGTCTCATTAGGTAGGCCTAATATCATATGGACTCCGGTCTGAATCCCTTTTTGTACAGTTCTTTCAATTGTGGATACACTTTCCTGCCAGGTATGTCCCCTGTTTATAAATCCCAGTGTCTTATCCAGAGTAGACTCTACACCATATTCAATGATCAGGAATGTTCTTTTATTCAACTCTTCGAAGTAGTCCAGCAGTTCATCAGGCATACAGTCGGGACGTGTACCGATAATGAGGCCTACTACATCAGGGTGAGACAGGGCTTCCTCATACATCGCCTTCAGCTTATCAGCAGAATCATATGTATTGGTATAGGATTGGAAGTAAGCAAGGTATTTCATTGAAGGGTATTTGTGAGAAAAAAATGCGATTCCATCGACTAATTGTTCCGTTATAGAATGCTGTTTACCTCCATACTCGGGGCTAAAACTCTGGTTGTTGCAGTATGTGCATCCACCGATGCCTTTTGATCCATCCCGGTTGGGGCAAGTGAACCCTGCATTGATGGATATCTTCTGCACTTTACATGGAAAATGAGCAGAGAGGAGTTCTCCAAATTCTCTGTAAAACGGATTTTTCATTCAATGTATTTCATTTTGTGTGTAAAGATAGAAAATTATATAGAATTGCTATTCCGTAATTTCTTCTCAAAAATAATAAAATATCTACTTTACAGATTTTTAAATAATAAATTTTAAGAGGATAAATTATCAAAAATAGAAAAAGAATAAAAATTGAAAACAATACTAATTTACTATAACTAAAATTAGAATTAAATATATAGTATATATAAATATTAATCTTTAAATAATAATATCAATCATTATTTCCCATTATTTATATATTAAGTTAATTTAATGATTAAAGTAATTTTCCAATATATAATCTATTACTATAATTAGTACTATAAATAGTATATAATCTATTCAATAAATTCAATTAAGTTATAAATATAATATAATTTAATTTAAAGTTATTTTATTATAATAATTATAAAAAATGATTATATATAATAAATATTCCTATAAAATAATTCACTTTATCATATTTATTCATATCATATATTTCAAATAATTATCAATTTTGGAAAATTATTTGAATATTATACTCAATAAGATTTTCTGATACGTATTTAACAATATAATTTATAATATTATATTCGCAATTATAAAATATTGATATAGATATATATAAATAGAACATCAAATTAAATACGAAAATAGAATATAATTTTCCAAATAGAAAATATATTAAATATATAAATAATTAAAATTGATAAGTATGAATTTATTATATTATCTTTTCAATAATTTTATTCTAGTTATATTTCATAATATATTTTCCAAAATATATATTATAATAATCATATTGAATAATTTTCAAATGATTATTATAACATATTTCAATATAAAATTTACTATATAGTATTTTATTTTAAAGTTTATATTTCAATATATTATAAAGTAATACACTATATAAATTTTATAACAAATAGAAGTATAAATTATTCATCAATATATTTATAAAAAATTTAATATTCTAGAATATTTATAATATTAAATTATAGAATTAATTTCAATTAATATTGACGTAAGTACTCTATATAATAATGATAATTATAAAATTATTTCTTAAAAATAAATTGAAGAATTGACTAATTTAACTAAAATACAATTTTTCCATATAAATCCTTAAAACAGCGATAAAATGGGTATTTACGTGGTATTATACTAAGAACCGAAAAATCGCAAATTTGATGGAAAAGAAGCTTCTAAGCCATTCTCCCTAAAACCGCAAAAGAAAAACCCCAAACAGATCAAGTTATCTGATTGAGGTTCTCATATTTTATACTCGTTGAACAGTGCTGAGTAAAAATATCCTATAAAAAAGGCATATCTGAAAAGATACGCCCCTATATATAGCTAATAAACAGTCTTTTCCCTACAAAACCATTGGTTTTTTCCGGTCTTTGGTTTCAGAATATTCAGCCTCTACTACATTCACAATATAGTCTCCCAGTTTCTCTGAATTGCCAATAATATCGCTATAGAAAACGCCTGTCTCGTAGCTGTATTCCTTATGGTCGATATCTATCAGATTCTTGTTTTTAAGCGTATTACGCAGATTGTTAATCTCGCTTTCCAGATTAATTACCTGAATAATATGCTGATTCTTATTTTCCTGCCTTTCCACTACTTTCTGCATATGTTGCAGCGAAAGGGTCAGAAGATCGAACATCTCTTGTATATGTGAATACTGGGACTCTGTGAAGTCGGCTCCTGCATCCCTTTTCCTGTTGATGGTCTTAGCTATATTGTAGCAACAATCGGCAATGCTTTCTATTTCGCTTATCTCCCTCAACATCTGGCGTATCTCTGTTTTCCCTTCCGAGCTTAGACGACCTTCAGACACTTTGTTGAGATAGTTAGCGATTTCCAGTTCCATGCTGTCGCTTATGTTCTCATATTTCTCTATGCGGCTATATAACTTATTGTATTCGGTATCATCTTTCAGGTAAAGCAGTTCTTTTACAAATCCGAACATTCTCTCCACACGGGTCGAGTAAAGCGCTATTTCCTGCCTTGCTTCAACAATAGACAGCTCAGAGATCGATAATAATCCGGTCTGAATGTATTTGAGTCTGAATTCCTGGTCTTCTTTTTCCTTCTGGGGGAGAAGCTTGATGACAATCTTCTCGAGGTATTTAATAAACCAGATAAACAGGAAGGTATTACAGAAATTATAGCATGTATGGAAGGCTGACAACTTAAAGGAGATTAATATCTCAGGGCTCGTATTTCCTGCAAAACGTTCGACTAACATAGCTACCCCGTGCGAAAACGGATAAAAGAGCGCCAACACCCATACTGCGCCGAGCATATTAAATATAAAGTGCGATAAAGCAGCGCGCCTGGCCGAGATATTACCTGCCAAAGCGGCGATATTAGCTGTACAGGTTGTCCCCAGATTTTCACCTAAAACCATCGCGGCTCCTATTTCGTACGATATCCATCCCTGGGCGCACATGATCAGTGTAATGGCCATCGTGGCACTCGACGATTGTACAACTACAGTAAGAATAGCCCCGATAAAGAAAAACAGGATGATAGAAGCAAATCCCATATCGGTATAGTTAGTTACGAAACTCAGCATCTCAGGATTCTGCGCCAGATCGGGCACATTATCTTTGAGGAATGCCAACCCCATAAACAACAACGCAAACCCGAAGATGAACTCACCTATAGATTTGCGCGAACTTTTTTGGGAAAAGATAAAGGGGATCGCTATAGCCATTATCGGGAGGACATATAGCGAAATATCGACCTTAAAACCGAAAACGGAAATAATCCATGCCGTCAGCGTTGTCCCTATGTTGGCACCCAGTATCACACTGATAGACTGTGACAGGGTTAGCAGTCCGGCATTTACAAAACTGACGACCATAACAGTCGTGGCACTCGATGATTGAATAATTCCGGTGATAAGAAGCCCTGTCAGAACTCCCATCACACGATTCCTTGTCATGGCGGTAAGTATATTCCTCAACTTATCGCCTGCCATTTTCTGGAGTCCTTCGCTCATGGTCTTCATTCCATAGAGGAACAATCCCATAGATCCCAGAAACAGCATAAAATCAAAAAAACTATACTGCATCTATTTTAAAATGAAAAGATTATATAATTCGCGGGCTTCAATAGTATATTGTCAAAATATCAGATTCATAGATTAATGTCACGGCTTCCGTTATCGTTGACTGTTATGTCAACATACACTGTGTCGTGTGGCAACAACCCTTCAATCTTTTCGGGCCATTCTATAAAACAAAGGCTGCCGCTATAGAAATAGTCCTCGTAACCGAAGTCGTATACTTCTTCAATCTTATTTATGCGGTAAAAATCGAAATGATAGATCAGTTCCCCGCTATCAGAGCGGTATTCGTTCACAATGGCGAATGTTGGGCTGTTTATTGCATCGGCCACTCCCAGATTCCTGCAGACAGCTTTTATAAATGTAGTCTTTCCGGCTCCCATCTCACCTCTGAATGCGAACACAGTATTGTCTCCCATAGCTTGTATAAATTCTATGGCAGCATTGTCTATCTTGTCGGGCGACTCTATTTTTATATTCATCGGTTATCTTCTCTGCCGCAAAGATATATCAAGTATTGTAGTATAAATACATTTATTAACCAAAAAGTGATAATCGTAACAATTTCTTAATAATGAGGTCATCCTGACTTTTTATTCTTATCTCCTTTTGGCTCGCCTCCGCTCTTATAACCTTTGGTTGTTACCTTTTAGGTTAAATGTTTAGCCTTGTCATCCTGAGGAACGAAGGATCTCCTTGTATTCAAACCAGATGCTTCCTATCGTCAGCATGACAAGCAATCATTACCTAAGTGTAGGCGAGGCAAATGTAACAACTAGTGATGAATCGCGGCTTTGCCTGTAGGGGCGTAATATCTTACGCCCGTTCTTAAAAAGCACTATTTTCGTATCCGGGCGTATAATAATTCGCCCCTACCTTAGTATTCAAAAATGCATTACTTATTATTATCATTCCCTTAATTGTTGTATAACGGAAAATATTCAGTCAAAGTTTTTTGCTAAGTTAATATTTTTCATCTCACAAATTTAACAAAATCGGCAAAAATAGCGGTATAGAAAATATTTTATCCATGTATATCACTGTATTTAAACGATATGTATTATATTCCTTATAATATTTAATATCCCGGGAAACAGTAATATATTTGTATACTGTACAAATACGCAAATTAACAGTAAACGATTAGCCTAATACATCCCTGTTAAAAACCTTCAAGAGAGGCATGCGCCACACAATAATTGGGAATATTCACAAAGCTGTTGCAACTTTCCTGCCCGAACACTATTTACTGTTTGCCTCTCTTTTCTTAGGACAACAATATCAAATCTTATACCCTTTTCAGGATGGGTGTTTCGCCCCCATAGTTACCCCATTTTAACTAAAAGGTAACAGAAGTAACACATTCTAGCTATTAGCTGATAGCCGTTAGCTTTTAGCTTTTTATTTCCTCTTTTTACATACGCTTCGCTCCTGTGACCGTTGGTTGTCATCCTGACGACAGAATTGGAAATCGGCAGAGCGAAGTGGAGCCAAAGGATCTCCTCGCTATAGTAAGGAGATGCTTCCTGTCGTCAGCATGAACTGTGTTAATGAGCAAATTTATTAACATAATTTTCATTATATATTTGTTTTTTTGTAACAATAGCAAATACTTGTTTGATCAGCTTATTAGCCACAGCAATCAGGGCTA
>JAITVH010000154.1 GCA_031285905.1 Prevotella sp. | reverse complement strand
ACACGACGTCCGTTAAGTGGTTATCGCAGAGGTGGTTGCTTTCAGATTTATGAAAAGCAAGGCGATAAATGGAAGCTTGTGGATATGTTATAAAATAACTAATTATGAAAAGAATTCTTATCTCTATTCTTACTTTGCTTCTTTGTCAATATCTTTCAAAGATATAGACCTTACCTGCCTCTGTATCTATATCATACTCATACGTTTTATATAATAAAGGATACTGTGGATTAACTTCTGAAGAAATCAGCGGTGTCTTAATATGAGCCGTTTGGAAAAGCGGATTCGGATTACTGCCTTTAGCATCTTTCAGTCCCGTCCCCTTTAGCGGCACATAAGACCGGAGGCGCAAATTACCTCCTATTCCGGATTTTACAATGAGATTTTCTACCTGATTATTATCCCACTCCATCGACACTTCAAAACCGCCACGAGCCACTAATCCTCTTACACTGCCTTTCTTCCATACATCGGGCAGAGCAGGAAGAATATGAACCGCTCCATCATGACTTTGCAACAACATTTCGGCTATTCCTGCTGTATATCCGAAATTGCCATCGATTTGGAACGGTGGATGGGCATCGAAAAGATTAGGGTAGGTGCGTCCGTTTTTATTATCGTTTTCTACCAGTGACAGCATGTTGGTCACTATCTTGTAAGCATGGTTCCCGTCTAACAAGCGAGCCCACAGATTGATCTTCCATCCTATCGACCATCCTGTTGCCATATCGCCACGGTACAGTAATGAGTTCTTAGCTGCCTGAAACAAGGTCGGCTGATTATATGGCGATATTTGGTTACTTGGGTATAATCCATATAGATGCGATACATGCCGATGCTCATTCTTAGGATCGTCTACATCGGCAAGCCACTCCTGTAATTGGTTATGTTTTCCTATTTGCATCGGTGCAAGATGGTCAATCATTGCTTCCAGTTTATTTATATAATCCTTGTCTTCAGTACTTAGTATTTTTATAGCATTCAGCGCATTGTTCAGTGCATCAAATACAATCTGATTATCCATCGTAGAACCTGCGATTAGGCTGGTCTTATTTCCCGGAGGGCCTTGTTCGGGCGACAGGGAAGGAACGGTTACCATCCATTTATATTCCGGATGTTCGACAAGCGTACCTAAAAAGAAATCGGCTGATCCTTTCAGTACAGGATAATATTCTTTTAAGAATTCCTTGTCGCCCGTATACAGGTAATGTTGCCAGATATGTTGACTGAGCCATGCGCCGCCGTTTGGCCACATGCCATAGAATGGCGCATCTACCGGGCCGGTTACCCGCCATAGGTCGGTATTGTGATGCGTTACCCATCCTTCGCTCTCGTACATGGTTTTTGCTGTTTCTTGTCCGGTGACGGATATATCTTTAAGCATACTGAATAATGGCTCATTCGTTTCACTGAGGTTCGTTACTTCGGCAGGCCAGTAGTTCATCTCGGTGTTGATGTTGATTGTATATTTGCTATCCCATGGTGGCAGTAACTGATCATTCCATATCCCCTGTAATGTAGCCGGCTGTCCGCCCGGCTGTGAAGAACTTATCAAGAGATAACGGCCGAACTGAAATAGCAGGTTGACCAGATCAGGATCATCAGTATTCTTGAAATTTCGGACTCTTATATGAGTCTCTTCTTCCGAAGCAGGTGTCTTTCCCAAGTCAAGCTCTACTCTGTTAAACTGTTTTTGATAATGATCAATATGCCTGGTTAATAATTCTCCATATGTTTTGTCCGTTGCCGATTTCAGATAGTTTCCGGCTCTTTTGGATTCATTGGCGCTGATATCTTTATAGTTGACATAGTTGGTCGCAATGGAGATATAAATTGTAACGGCGTTTGCATTGGTGACGGTTATTTTGTCTTTTTCGGCTTTGATCTTTCCTCCGGTTGCATTTATTTGTGTTTGATTTTCAAACCGTAGCAGGCCTGTTATTCCTTCATGGTCGGTACCGTTTCCCTTTAGAATTAGCTTATTCCCTTTGGCTGAAATCGAATGCTTCTCTAATGGGGTCTCGTACCCGGTGGTAAAACTGATACTGTTTGCTTTATTCGCAGAAATATGGATAATGATTACATTATCCGCAAAAGAAGCAAAGGTCTCACGGGTGTATATTACTCCGTCGACAATATATTCGGTTGTTTGTATGGCTGTTCTTAAATCTAAAGCACGTTTATAGCCTGTATAGTTTTCGTGTTTTGGAAAATTAAGATATAAGTTACCTATAGTCAGGTAGGGCATGCCATTGATGGATGATGTGATCTCATTGAGTATATTTTCGGCTTCTTTTTCTTTTCCTTCGAATATCAGTTTTTGGACTTCGGGTAATTTATTCCTGAATTCGGGAACATTATTGTTGTAAGGACTTCCTGCCCAGAAGGTTTCTTCATTGAGTTGAATACGTTCCCTTGCCGGATCGCCGAATATCATTCCACCAAGCCTTGAGTTGCCTATTGGCAGAGCCTCAGTCCACTGCTTAGTCGGTTGCTTATACCATAATTTGAGCTCATTGTTCTGGGAAAATAAGTTATTTACAAAAAATGCGAATAGCAGGAATAAAATGAAAATGTACTTTTTCATGGTATAGATGATATTAGGTTCTTCCGATAAAATAATACAGCAGGCCTGTAAGCCGGGTTCTGTGCCTTATTGCTAAGGCGTCTGTCATTTATCTACGACTACCGTCACCGACAACCTCTAGCGACCTACCCCCCGGCATCGGGCGGGCAGCCCTACATACGCCGGTATACATGGTCTTACAACTCGCAAGTGGTACGGCTCTGCATATCACCATGCAGACCGGTGAGCTCTTACCTCACCTTTTCACCCTTACCCGTAGGCGGTTATTTTCTGTTACCTTAACTCTGCCCTCACGAACAGCTTCCCATTAAGAAGTACGATGCCCTGTGTTGCCCGGACTTTCCTCTTTCTGTCTTGCGACAGCCAGCGACAGACCGTCCTGCTGCATTAAGATGCAAAGATAGGAGTTTTTAGTTATATGTTATTTATCTATCCATCCACTTTTTAAAATCGGGCATACGTTCCCGGCTAACTAAAACATCTTCTTTCTCGTTCCACTTGGCAAGAACAATCTTTATTCTGTTTGACGAGTAAGCAATCATATCCTGTATAGCATAGTAATTGGCCATAAAATTCCGGTTTATTCGGAAGAATAGTTTCAAGTCAACCAATTGTTCTATTTTATCCAGTGAGTAATCGAGAGGATAGTTTTTACCATCAAAGGTGAGAAGAAATACCGATCGTTCGAGGATATAGAAGCAGGACACGTCCGATGTCGGGACCGATTTGTAATGTTCGCCGATCTTTATCAAAAAACGTTCTTTATTCTGGTGTGGTAATTGTTGGATGGCAGTTTCGTATTTCGAGTAATCCTGTCTTGTCCTGTGTACTGAATTAAATTTTTCAATGGCATTTTCCAACTCATCGGGGTCGATGGGTTTCAATAAATAATCAATACTGTTTACTTTGAAAGCTTTCAGGGCATATTCGTCGTAAGCGGTCGTGAAAATAACAGGAACTTTAATCCGGACTTTTTCAAAGATTTCGAAACACAGGCCGTCTTCAAGCTGGATGTCCATAAATATCAACTCAGGGCTTTGGTTCTCTGAAAACCAGTTGACCGACTGCTCTACCGATCTGAGAATGCTGATTACTTCTATTCCCGGATCGGTTTCTTTCAGCAGACGGATTAGTTTCTGCGAAGCCGGACGCTCGTCTTCTATTATTAATACTTTCATCCTAACTATTTACTATAGGTATTTTTACTATGAATTCATTGTTTTCCTGCGTAACGGTCATTTCTTTACCTGTGATCAGTTTAATTCTCTCTTTCAGGTTGATCAAACCTGTGCCATAAGAGTTATCCAGTGTATTTTTCTTTTGTATATTATTAGATACGACAACAAACATACCTTCTTTAATGATACTTATTTTTAAAGGATTGTTTTCCGAGATTGAATTGTGCTTTAAGGCATTCTCAACCAACAACTGTAGTGATACCGGGACTATTTTAAATTTTTCATGATCATTTATATGCATCTCTAATACGATTTTATGATCGTCCCGTTCTTGCTGTAATTCGAAGTACTTTCTTACAAACTCGAGTTCTTTGCCTAAAGGGATTAAATCGATTTCTTCATTATCCAATATATATCTGTAAATCCCTGATAGCTTCTGAATGTAATTGTCTGCTTTCTTTGCATCTTCATATACAATCTCAGAAAGCGTATTCAGACTATTGAACAGAAAATGGGGATTGACCTGTGCTTTCAGTGTCCTGTATTGATATTTAAGATTCTCTTCGCGCAATCGCTGTTCATTATCTGCAGTTTGTGCCCATATCTTATAAAAAAAGACGATGGATGTGAGGAATAATCCTGCTGCAATGGAAATAATCACCCCTGTATATCTAATATTAAATATTTGCGATAAAAATTCGCTTGTGCTACGCCCTTCCCACAGGAATATTATATATAGCCCCAATTCTACAAAAACGAAGGCGATTATTATTGTTGCCAACATAAAAAAGATAAACGAAGGTATAAGTCTTTTCTTTAATTGCCTTACCGATTTTTTCGAATTGGACGATGTTATTTTTTCGAATATAAGTACTACTATAAACCCTATGATTGCACTGGTAGTACCAGATATTACATTCTTCAGACTAAGAGGGTTTATATTGTAAAATAAGTCTATCACAAACGGAAATGCAAAGCAAAACAATATAACAAAAATATGATGGCCTATTTTTCTTTTCTTTTTCATATCTGTAAATTTAATAATTATTACTGTATTTAATGACTATCAATCAGAGGATTGTATTTATTGTGTTTTTTCGTATGTTACTTCACGTTGCCTATTGAACCATTGTTTATCACTGTCTCCGATTTTATCTTCAACCAGTATGTCTTCATTCATGGTCGCATATTCAATTTCTTTTGTGTCAGATGAAATCCATATGTTTCCCCAAAAGCAGGAGCGTCCATCGTGAGAATTTACGGTAAATGGACTATACATAGATTTGTAATAAATTAAAATGCAGTCTTTATTATTCTTTTTTGAAAAACCAAGCCATGTGAGATTCAATTTCTGAGTATTAAAATTAACCGATTGCTCAAACTCAGCATGTTGGTTTTGGAAAAAATCAGGATAAAAGGGTACATTGAACTTCAAGCTGTCCAGATACATTTTCCCATAAGCTTCAAATGCCACTTTATCTTGTATGATAGTGCGAACCAGATCAATGTGTTCGGACGGAAAATTTTTGTAGAAATCAAGTTTCGTAAAATTATCTCCTTCTATTTTGAATTTCAAACCATCCAAATCTTTTTTGTTGCGTTCATGACCGTTTATTTTTATCACACTCACGTCTTGTAATTGAAAAGTGCCTTGGAATGTTATATTTTGTATGGTATTGTCAGGCGATAGTTGTATTAAATATCCGGAGGAAATGCTATGTCCGGGAAGTCTTTTATTCAAATCCCTGCTTATCAACTCCATTGTCCATTTGTATTTAGTCCCGTTTACAACTGCTGATTGTTGTTCGGGTACTTTGTTCAAATGTTCAGTCTGAGCATTTGTGTCAATGCCAAAGCATATTATTACGGAAACTAAAAAGATACCTAATGTTTTCATTTCTTTGATTTTTATGTTAATAACTTACCTCAAAGAAATATTATATAGGCTGGATTGTTAAATAAAAGTTGCTGAACTGTAGTTTAAGGTGTATGAATCGTAATTACAGTATGTTGTCAGAATATATAGTATTATGGAAATACAATGTTATAAATCGCTTTGCCCCAGAATTTGCCAAGCTTAGTAGCTCCGCTTTTGTTAGGGTGTAGGTAGAATATTCCTGCATTGCCATTTTCGGGGGTAAATTCAGTTTCATAGTTAGCTTTAAAGTATTCAAAGCCCTCTGTGTCTCCCTTAAATAGTAGATTCGGACTTTTTTGAGCATAGTCTGCTATTAGTTTATCAATTATGGAATGATAAGATTGCAGCCTGTTTAGTCCTGCCTGCAGGTATATAGAACTATTGTAAGTATTCGGGCTATACCAGATAGGATAGTGCAAAACAAAAGCGGCCGATGGATATAATGATTGTAGTTCATCAATAATGACTTTCATATTCGTGTAATACTGTACGGGCGAGATCGGCGAACCATTGGGCCCCTTTTCAGCGCTATCGTTCGTGCCTATCATAATGGAGAAAATGCAAGGGATATTCTTTTGATATAGTTCGTCAGCAGCTTTCGTTACATTGTTAAACAATGATTGGGATGCAGGAAGAAAGTCCACTGTAGTGGCGCCGCTTCTACCGCAATTTATGTACTTTATGCTTTTTACTTTTTCCTGTTTTTCCAGATATTCGCAGGCCTTTACAGGTGCGGCTTCTTTATCAGGATGCTCTAACAAAGAACCTTGTGTGATGCTGTTGCCTATGAATATAATGTGTAAATCTTTTTTATCGTTTTGAGCGAAGATACTAACGGTTACAAGCAAACAAAGGACTGAGAATAATATTTTTTTCATGATATATCTATTGTACTATTATAGAGTTTCCAAAGTTAGGTAAATTTATGAAAGTACATATTTTATGTAAGAATGTTATTCTTAATTTAACCCGTAGTGCATTTAGGCAATACGAATTTTTAAGTTATTTATATTTCGGTTTTCTAATTTGTTTATGAATTGTATCACAGTAAGAGCCATAATCTTAGACAATATCCTATTTTTAAATCCGTCAAAATATTTAGCATAATTTCTACGAATCATAAATTGGTCGCAAAGTTGAGAGAACAATATTTCAATTCGTTTTCTTGATTTTCTAAATATGTGGGCTTGAGGTTTATATCCATGCTGATTTTTACGCATAGGGACTTCAAGCCTAATTTGATTCGACGAAAATAAATCCCTTTGATAATCAATACTTAAATAGCCCTTATCACCCAACACGGTACAGTTTTGGTACAACTGTTTTATGTTTTTGAGATAGTGAATGTCATGGACAGAAGCCTGAGTCAAATCAAAATCAGTAAAAACACCATCAACAGTACAAACAGCGTGCAGTTTATAGCCGTAATAATTCTGCCCTTGCGAAGCGCAGTATCCTTTATCGGGAGAAGTTTGATAATCTTCCTTACAAATATTCGAGCGAGAACTTCTGCTTAATCTACATACTTCCAACGGCATACTGTCGACTATGAAATAATCTTCCGATGCTATACTGTTAGCTAATTGTTTACGTAATGATTCCCGATAGAAAAATAACTTTCTTTTTCTGCGATTATAAACACTACGCTCTATTTTGGAGAACAAATCAAAAGGCAGAACCCTAAATAATTGATATTCTGAATCGATACTCATATATTCAGAAGTTAAATCAATTGCAATCAACTCAATATCCGAAAGTTTTGGTTGACGTATTTGATTCAAAAAATTCATTTTAGGCGCTACTGTTTGTAATGTTTCCAATATTTTTCTGTAATTTGCATCAAAGTTGCTCATTTTATTTAATTGCGTGAGATACAATTAAATATAATCATTTATTTGATAGTGAGCAACTTGTTTTTTTATTATCCAAATGCACTACGGGTTAATTTAAGTGCATTCGTTTTCTTTAATAATGTAAAAAGCACTTTACCAAGACAAGAATTATAACTAACTTGCAGCCGTTTTTTGTGAAAATTGTTCAGATTTTCGCTATTTATCAACTAAACACTTTCAAATGAAGGATTTTATTACGCTCATTAAACGTTTTATACCTCCTTATAAAAAACAAGTAGGATTAAATATATTTTTCAATATATTGAGTGCTTTCCTGAATGTTTTTTCCTTTATGTTTATTATACCTATCCTCGAGATCTTGTTTAAGATGGAAAAAAAGGAATATGAATATATACCGATTGATACATCTTCCTTAAGTGCAATGTTTGATTTTGGGGTAATAAAAAATAATTTTTATTGGTATATGACTGATATAATGGATAAATATCCCGGCGGTACTGTATTGCTTATATTAGGCTTATTCCTTGTTTTTATGACTCTACTGAAAACTGTAACGGTATATCTTAGCGGATACTTTATAGTTGCGGTACGTACTGGGGTAGTGAGAGATATACGGAAACAGATCAACGATAAAGTCCTTTCTTTACCCTTGGCTTTCTTTTCTTCCGAAAGGAAAGGCGATATTATGGCGCGGATGACCGGAGATGTTAGTGAAGTGGAAAATTCGGTTATGAGTTCATTGGATATGGTAAGTAAAAATCCGATACTTATTGCTGTATATCTCGGAACTATGCTGGTTACCAGTTGGCAATTGACGATTTTCGTTTTGATTCTTTTGCCTGTGGCCGGTTTTATTATGGGGAAAGTGGGCAAGAGTCTGAAACGTAAATCGATAGAAGCTCAAGCACAATGGGGTGGGCTAGTCTCTCAGATAGAGGAAACACTCAGTGGATTACGTATAATAAAAGCTTTTAATGCTG
The DNA here is from genome assembly GCA_031285905.1 of Prevotella sp. Lineage (GTDB taxonomy): Bacteria > Bacteroidota > Bacteroidia > Bacteroidales > Dysgonomonadaceae > Dysgonomonas. The sequence continues at coordinate 9,147 of JAITVH010000154.1, read as the reverse complement.
AAGGAAAAATAACTGAGAGGTTCGATAAAGCGAGTAATATCTTTCGGGATATGTCTAATCGTATTGCCCGTCGTCAGATGATGGCACATCCTATGAGCGAATTATTGGGTACTGTCACCATTGTTATTGTATTATGGTATGGTGGAAATCTTATTCTTGGAACTAATAGCAGTATAGAGGCACCCCAGTTTATCTTCTACCTTACAGTGTTCTATTTGATTATTAATCCTGCAAAGGATTTATCGAAATCGGTATATGCTATACAAAAAGGGATGGCTTCTGTAGAGCGTGTGGACAAAATACTGAAAGCTGAAAATAATATAAAAGATCCGGTCAATCCGAAAAATCTGACATTCAATAAAGAAATTTCTTATAGAAACGTGATGTTTAAATATCAGACCAGATGGGTAATAAACAATGTAAGTATGACCATCCCTAAAGGGAAGACAATCGCGCTTGTCGGACAATCAGGTTCCGGAAAGTCTACTATGGCAGACTTGTTACCACGTTTCTATGATGTGATCGAAGGAGGAATTTATATAGATGATGTAAACATTAAGGATGCGAAAGTTCACGACCTGCGTGCTTTGATGGGTAATGTAAACCAGGAGGCTATCCTTTTTAATGATACTTTTTTCAACAATATCGCATTTGGTGTGGAGGGTGCTACAATGGAACAGGTGGTTGAAGCTGCAAAAGTAGCTAATGCACATGACTTTATTGCGGCTACTGAAAAAGGCTATGATACCAATATTGGCGACCGGGGAGGGAAACTATCGGGAGGTCAGCGTCAGCGTGTCAGCATAGCCCGTGCCATATTGAAGAATCCGCAGATATTAATTCTCGATGAAGCAACTTCGGCGCTGGATACCGAGTCGGAGCGCCTGGTGCAGGATGCTCTGGAAAAACTGATGAAAAACCGAACAACGCTGGTTATCGCTCACCGCTTATCCACCATAAAAAATGCAGATGAAATCTGTGTAATGAACGAGGGAGAAATAGTAGAACGCGGACATCATGATGAGTTGTATAACCTGAATGGCTACTATCGTAAATTGTGCGATATGCAGCAGTTTTAATCCTCCAACCTGCCCAAAGGGAGGCTTTTGGCTAGAGGCTAACAAACATAAATATTTTTATTCCGGTTCCCCCTCCGGGGGTTAGGGGGCTTCAAAATTATGGGAAAAAATAAATTAGCCAAGTTTGCTAATATGGAGGAATATCCGCATGTATTCCAGTACCCTTTTTCTGCATTGCAGCAAAAGGGTTTTGATATGAGAGGCAGGTGGAACGAATTGTTTTTCAGAAATAATAATCCGATAGTATTGGAACTCGGTTGCGGTAAAGGAGAATATACAGTCGGGCTGGCAAAGTTATTCCCTGATAAGAATTTTATAGGCATCGACATTAAAGGTGCGCGTATGTGGACAGGAGCTAAACAGTCATTCGAAGATAAGATGACCAATGTAGCTTTCCTACGTACACATATCGAACTGATCACTCATTTCTTTGGCGAAGGTGAAGTATCCGAAATCTGGATAACTTTCCCTGATCCTCAGATGAATAAAGTAAATAAGCGCATGACATCCACACGTTTTATGAAGTTATATCGGCAGATACTTAAGCCTGACGGTATTATCCATCTGAAAACGGATAGTAACTTTATGTACACTTACACCGATGCTATGATAAAGAAAAATGCCTTACCGGTTCTTTTTCAGACGGATGATCTGTATCATTCGGATTTAGTGGATGATATATTAAAAATACAGACTTTTTACGAACAACAGTGGCTTGCCCGCGGTTTAAATATCAAGTATATCAAATTTGAATGTCCTGAGCGGGAGAACTGGATAGAACCCGATATAGAAATAGAAAAAGATTCATACCGCAGCTTTGGACGTAATCACCCCCTCCCAGCCTCCCCCAAAAGGGGAGGAAAAGGATAGAATCACGAAAATATCAATGTGTCTTAAAGAATGAATAATAAATATATTAACAATAAAAACATCACCCTGTAACTCTTCTCCTCCCCTTTTGGGGGAGGTTGAGAGGGGGTGCTATTATATAAATTATGGCAAATATATATCCTAAACTGATTATTGACGCACTTCGCAATGTGCGCTATCCCGGTACGGGGAAAGATATTGTAGAAATGGGCATGGTATCCGATGATATCCATATCGAAGGTATGAAGGTAAGTCTTTCCATTTTTTTTGAGAAACCGAACGATCCGTTTATGAAATCGGTGATAAAGGCTGCTGAAACGGCTATCCTTACTTATGCCGACCCTAATATCGATATAAAAGGAAACATTGAAGCAAAGACGCTTCAGGTTGCCCCTCCACCTTCTGCTAAATTACTCCCACAGGTGAAGAATATTATTGCTGTTTCGTCCGGAAAAGGAGGGGTAGGCAAGAGCACAGTTTCTGTAAATCTAGCGGTCTCTCTGGCAAAAAAGGGATACAAGGTTGGGTTACTAGATGCCGACATATTCGGTCCATCCCTGCCTAAGATGTTTAATGAAGAGGAAGCCCGTCCGTTTCTGGAACCGATGGATGGAAAAGATTATATAATACCTGTGGATAAGTATGGAGTGAAGATGCTTTCTATCGGCTTTTTTGTGAATAAGAACGATGCTGTGGTATGGCGTGGTTCGATGGCTGGAAACGCCCTGAAGCAATTAATTGGCGATGCCTATTGGGGCGATTTGGATTATTTCCTGATCGACTTTCCGCCCGGAACGAGCGATATACACCTTACCTTAGTTCAAACGCTGGCCATTACAGGGGCGGTGGTAGTCAGTACTCCGCAGGAAGTGGCTTTGGCTGATGCCCGTAAGGGGATCAATATGTTTATGAACGAGAAGGTAAATGTACCTATTCTTGGTCTGGTAGAGAATATGGCTTGGTTTACCCCTGCCGAATTGCCTGAGAATAAATATTATATATTCGGAAAGGATGGGGCTAAAAAACTAGCCGAAGAAATGAATGTGGCTTTGTTAGGGCAAATCCCAATCGTACAAAGCATTTGCGAAGGGGGAGACAAAGGTGTTCCTGTAGCATTGAATGAAAATACGATGACAGGAATGGCTTTTTCCCATCTGGCGGATAATTTTATTGAGGCGATTGAAAAAAGGAATAACGAACTACCTCCTACAGAAAAGGTGGAAGTTCATAATAAATAGGTTATGGAAGCAGGCATTCAGGGCAAAATAGTATTTGTTACAGGCGGAGCCAGTGGAATAGGCAAGGGAATTGTCACGGCTTTTTGTCAGGCCGGGGCAGATGTCATATTCTGCGATATGAATGAAGCAGGGGGCAAGAGACTTTGTGAAGAACTGGAATCTTATCGATGTACCTTTGTGAAAGCTGATGTTTCTAATGAAAGCGAGTTAACCACTACGGTAAATGATATAATAAAGAGAAAGGGGAATATTGATATTATTGTCAATAACGCAGGAGTAGGAAACTTCGGCTCTATACTGGATGTTTCAGTTGAGGATTTTGACAAGGTTTTGAGAATCAATCTGCGCCCTGTATTTATTACAGCGAAATTGTTAGCAAAACATCGTGCAGATAATCCTTACCTCAATTCATACGGGCGAATTGTGAATATTGCTTCTACTCGTTATCTGATGAGTGAACCCAACTCGGAAGCTTATGCTGCATCCAAAGGAGGGATTGTATCTCTCACGCATGCGTTGGCACTTTCTTTAAGCAAATACAATATCACAGTGAATTGTATCAGTCCGGGTTGGATAGAAACGGGCGATTATGATCAGTTACGACCTATAGATCACAAGCAGCATCCATCGGGCAGGGTAGGAGTGCCTCAGGATATTGCACAGACCTGCTTGTTTCTTTGTAATCCTGCCAATAACTTTATTAACGGACAGAATATTGTGGTAGATGGAGGTATGACAAAGAAAATGATCTATGAAGAATAGACTGTTTTTCGTTGCAATATTGTATCTTTATTCGACTTATTGGCACCGAAATCGAAAACCTAATATAATCTAATGAGTTATGAATAAATTCTTCTTGTCTATTCTTTTGATAACAGGATTGGTTTCCTGTGAAAATTCAGCTCAAAAACAACCTTTTTCGCCTGGTGAGTTATGGCTCGATAATAATGGTGCGCATATCAATGCTCATGGCGGTGGCATCATGTTTAATGATGGTAAATATTATTGGTTTGGCGAGCATAAGACAGAAGGTGAAGGCGGCAACATGGCCAATGTGGGCGTACATTGCTATTCGTCTAAAGACCTTATCAATTGGTTCGATGAAGGGGTAGCCCTGTCGGTTGATCCCAAAGGATCGGAAAGCCAGATAGAAAAAGGATGTATCCTCGAACGTCCTAAAGTAATCTATAATACCAAGACAAAAAAATATGTGATGTGGTTTCATCTGGAACCCAAGGATGGAGGCTATACAGGGGCATTGAGCGGAGTTGCGGTTAGCGATAATGCAACCGGGCCTTATAAGTTCATTAAAGCTGGGAGGGCAAATGCGGGGTATTGGCCACTGAACGTTACCGAAAGGCATAAAACCGGGCCGATACCATCGGAAGGACAATACTATGGCGGCGGCAGTTTACCCGATCATCCCGATACGCTCAACATACTGGCACGCGATATGAAAGGCGGTCAGATGGCACGCGATATGAACCTCTTTGTTGACGATGACGGAAAAGCATATCATATCTATTCTTCCGAAGACAATAGTACACTGCATATAGCCTTGTTGTCAGATGACTATACAGAGCATAGCGGTACTTATACACGCGCTTTCCTGGGGCGCTTTATGGAAGCGCCGGCCATGTTCAAAAAAGATGGAAAGTATTACCTGATGATGTCCGGTTGTACCGGTTGGTCGCCCAATCAGGCGCGTTCAGCCGTAGCTGATGAAATTTTAGGTGAGTGGAAAGAGCTGGGCGATCCTTGTATAGGCGACTCTACCAAGACAACATTTCATTCACAAAGTACGTTTATATTACCTGTACAGGGACAGAAAGGGAAGTTTATTTACATGGGAGACAGGTGGCGCCCGCAAGATGCGATCGATGGCAGGTATATCTGGTTGCCTGTGGAGTTTGAAGGCGAACGTTTTGTGATCAGATGGAGAGATAGCTGGACATTAGATGATATAAAATAAATAAATTAAACATACACACCTGAAAATGAAAAATTTTAGAATCATACAGATATTCATACTGTTATCTATCTTATTATTGTCTATTTCATGCAGAACGAAGTATCAACAATCATTGGTTCCTGATATTCCGTCCAATGCGCCAGACTATTTTTGTACCTGGAGCACACAGGGTTATGTCGTCAATTTTTCCGGGTCGGATAATACCAGGGCTGCAATAAATGAGGAGTATATGTTCGGATCGGGCAAATACGAAGGATGGGTCAGTTTCTTTCCTAAGATTCGTAGTGATATCTATTTCGTAATGGATGACTCGTGGGATATTCCACAGGATGTGAATACCGGAAATAACGAATATCTTGGGTTGGCAGAACTGGATGTTACCCGCTTCCCTTCGTTCACAGGCGCTCCACAGGAACGACTGAAGGAGCTGACTGAGAAGGTAAAATCCGCAGGATGGAAAGGCCTGGGAGGATGGATTTGCGCGCAGGAATCATCTGTTGACAAAAACCATGATGCCCCCGAAACTTATTGGACAGAAAAACTCAAAGCGGCTAATTATGCGGGATTTGGCTATTGGAAAGTAGACTGGGGAAGAAAAGACAGGAGCGAAGAATGGCGCAAAATGTTGACTTCATTGGGTGATCAGCATGCTCCTGATTTATTTATTGAACATGCGATGGAAAACCGTTTCATCGAATTTAGCGATGTTTACCGCACATATGACGTTGAGGCTATTACATCTGCTCCGGTTACTATTCAGCGGGTAGCCAATGTATTAAATTATAAGGCTCAGGGGGATGGAAAAGGTATAATCAATTGCGAAGATGAACCATATATCGCTGCCGGACTGGGTTGTGCCATCGGTATCATGCGTTATCCATTTGATGGGGTGATGCCTAACGGAGAACAGGATCATGTGTTTCCTCCTGTCGGGCGTGACTTGAAAAAACGTATGGATGAGATTACCCGCGCTATACGCTGGCACAGGATAGCTGAGCCGTTTGGGGTGAATAATGACGGGAATGTTGACCCTGTAAAACTCACAGACTACTGGACAATGGGCGAGAAAGAAAGCTGGATAGGACGTTCTGTAGGTGAGAAGGTTACGGTAGAGGTTCCGGCAAGGATTAGCCGGAATATGTCGCTTCCTGAAATCAGTAACCTGCATGGACAAGAACAGCCATATGTGATGGCTTCAAAATATCCTAATGGAGCTGTAGCTGTGGTTACCATCGACCGTACATTAGGTAGGGAATGTATTTTAAAACCCGAGACGGTAAGTATTGAATTGAGTGATCTGTCTTCACCAATAGGGATTTTTGGAGATTATAAAGAACTGGTATTGAACAGTACACAACCTGTTGATAAAAATAAAATAACGATCTACGGTCAGGATTTGGCCAGTGATACACCTGTAGATATTACAGGCGAAGTAAAAATTGACGATAATACAATCATAATTCCGGGAGAATTAATCAGAAGAGTAGGATTAATGGAAGCCTCGGAAGGAGATGTATCTGCACCGGGAATGGTGATTAAGATTTTATCGAAATAAATAAGAATTTATATGAGACGGCTCTGCATTATTTTATCCTTATTTTTTGTGTTTCTGCTGCCAACGGTTGCATGTACTACGGCTATCATATCCGGGAAATATACTGTCAATGGCAGGCCATTGTTGTATAAACACAGGGATACAGGCAGTCTGCAAAACAAGCTGATGGCTTTCAGCGATGGAAAATATCGCTATATAGGGATAGTCAACAGTTCCGATAATATTGGCAGGGAAGTATGGGGAGGATATAATGAAACAGGCTTTGCCATTATGAACTCAGCATCATATAACCTTAATCCCGAGGAAAAAGGCAAACCCGAACTCGAAGGCGAGGTGATGAAGCTTGCTCTGCAACAATGCGTTACTGTGGACGATTTTCAGCGCCTGCTTGATTCGCTTCCCAAGCCGATGTATCTGAGTGCCAACTTCGGAGTGATAGATGCGCAGGGTAACGGTGCTTATTTTGAAACAGGAGACTATAAATATGTGAAATTTGATGTGAATGATACTATAACCGCGCCACATGGTTATTTGCTCCGAACTAATTTTTCACACAAAGGGGACGATAGTAAGCGAAGAGGTGTTGCCCGCTATATCGAAGCCGCAGGGATGTTCAACCTGGCTGCTTCGGTAGATTCTTTGTCAGCCCGGTTTCTGTTTAACGATGTATCGCGTAACCTTACACATGGCATTACAAACGTTGATCTATATAATAGTACTCCCGAAGATCCAGGTTTGTTGGCTTTCGTGTCATTCAGGGATTTTATTCCCCGCTATAGTACGGCATCTGTCATTGTTATAGAAGGAGTAAAACAAAGAGAATCTCCCGACTTCACAACAATGTGGACTACTATGGGTTCACCGCTGTCTACAGTTGCTATTCCGGTGTGGTTGAATAAAGATAATTATTATCCTTCTGTCTTATTAGCTGATGAAACCGGGAATGCACCATTATGCAACTGGTCGCTGAAAATAAAGAAACAACTGTTTCCTCTTGCAGGTGAAGAAGGGAAAGACTATCTCAGATTGGCTTCCCTTATCAATAAGCAAGGGACAGGAATAATGCAGGAAACAGCGCGTATAGAACAGGAAATACTGTTGAAATCTAATGAACAACTTACTTTAATGAGAGAAGGGCGAATTACCCCGGACAAAATAAAAGATTTTTGCGATTGGGTAGACCAGTATGTGACTGAAGAATATTTCAAAACATTTAATACCTTAAAAGAATAATAACATGACATTGTATGATGTTGCCGTAATTGGCGGAGGCCCTGCCGGATATACAGCTGCCGAGAGAGTGGCGGCTAAAGGCTATAAGACAATCCTGTTTGAAAAGAATTCATTGGGTGGTGTTTGCCTTAATGAAGGTTGCATACCTACTAAAACGCTTCTTTATTCGGCTAAAACTTTTGATACGATTAAAGGTTCGCAGAAATATGGAGTTTCAGTTGACGGTGTAGCTTCATTCGACCTGTCTAAAATCATTGCCCGTAAACAGAAAACAGTCCGAAAACTGGTAGCCGGAATTAGACAGAAACTGACAGCACATGAAGTAACTGTGGTAACGGGAGAAGCTGTAATAGAGGGGGAAGACGGTGAAAGAAACATACTGATAACCTGTAACGGTGAAACCATTACAGCAGCGAAAGTCATTTTGTGTACAGGATCAGAGACTATTATCCCTCCTATAAAGGGATTGCAGGAAAGCGGATACTGGACATCAAAAGAAGCATTGGATAATAAAGAAGTTCCTACTACACTGGCTATAATAGGGGGAGGAGTGATAGGGGTTGAGTTTGCATCATTTTTCAATAGTATCGGGGTGAAGGTTAGCGTTATAGAAATGCTTCCTGAAATATTGGGAGTGATGGACAAAGAGTTTTCGGCTATGCTTCGCGCAGAATATACGAAGAGAGGTATCGATTTTCACCTGAATACGAAAGTTATCGAGGTGAGTGACGGACAGGTTATTGTTGAGAAAGACGGAGAACAATCGTCTATTGAAGCCGCACAGATACTGCTAAGTACCGGACGCCGTCCTGTCACAGCAGGCCTGAATCTTGATAAACTGAATATAGAGTTGTTCCGCAATGGGATAAAAGTGGACAAGCATATGCTTACCACTCATCCTAATATTTATGCCTGTGGAGATATTACAGGATATTCACTTCTTGCCCATACAGCAGTTCGTGAGGCTGAGGTGGCAGTCAACCACATTATAGGAAAAGAGGATGCAATGAGTTACAAAGCTATTCCAGCCGTTGTATATACTAATCCTGAGATAGTGGGAGTAGGATATACGGAAGAGGAACTGGAGGCAAAAGGTATTGAATACAAGGTGATTAAATTGCCAATGGCATTTTCAGGTCGGTTTGTCGCTGAGAATGAGATGGGTAACGGGGTGTTTAAGATGATTGTAGACAAAGACGA
>JAITVH010000143.1 GCA_031285905.1 Prevotella sp. | reverse complement strand
CTCAATGTTTCTAAATATCCCCGCAGACTGGTAATCGGTGTCCTCAGTTCATGGGCAATATTGTTTGTCATCTCTTGTTTCAGCAGTCGGGTTTTCTCAATCCTGGTCACATCTTTTATCGTTATTTCAAAACTATTATCCTCAAAGACAATTGTTTGAATTGTAAAGATTTTACCGTTTCGATCTATGGAGTAGCTATGATAAATTTCATCCTTTTTTCTGGTATTTATAAATTCGATCACCGGATCGAAAATCTTCTCTTTTATGATGACTTCCAAATTAAAAGCAGGCTCGTCTGTAAGAAAGTTGAAATACTGAAAGAAGTTTGTATTGGCATACATATGCTTAAAATCGTAGCCGAAAATACAAATACCTTCCTGCGAATACTGGAAATGCTGGATTAGTTTTTCCCTCTCTATTTCTATTTCCTGCTTACTCCTTTCTTTCTGTTTCAGCATTGCCACCAGTTGATTGCCAATCTCTCCCAGTTCATCATCCGGAAAAGCTATTTTTTCAGGTAATGGCCTGTTATCCTTTATTTTGACTGCAAGATCCTTTAGACGGGATATAGATGTGGCAAATCTGCCTGCCACGTAATTAAGGAATAGTAAAACAACCACAAAAAGCCCGATAACGATATAGATAAAGAAATTACTGGCTTCTAACAAGCTCTTTGTTTGTATATTGTATGGAAGAGCTACACGAATATAGAAATCTTTATAATGCTTGGCATAGTATAAATATTCTTGCTGTGTAGATGCCGACAAACGTATATTAGAACCTTTTCCCTGATAGGATGCATTCCTTATCTCGGGACGGTCAAGATGATTATCGAGTGTGGACAAATCTGTGATATCTTTATCATATGAGACTATACCATCATTATTGATTACCGATATACGTATATCCATCGGCATAGATTCTGCTAGGTTACCGATCTGAACCATATTAGAGTCCGATAAATTATGCTGACTTACATACTTATAGATCATCTCAGCATAATCATCCAATCGATCTTCAAGTGACTCTGTTCGTTGATTCTTTTCCTCTTGTTGTTCAAAAATGATGATAGCAATCGTAAACAATGCAAAAATGATAAAGAAATAGGCAAATATCCGTTGTTTATAAGTCAGTTTCATAATCAGTTTTTCATATTAAAAGTATAACCATATCCGGTTCGGTTGACAATATAATCTCCATATATCCCTATTTTCTTTCTGAGACGGGCAATATGCACATCGACAGTACGTTCCAGAACAATACCATCATCTCTCCAGGCCTTATCCAAAATTTCCATTCTGGAAAATATCCTTCCGGCATTTTCTACCAATAATACCAATATATTAAACTCCGTTTTAGTTAAGTCTATTGTTTCTTTGTCTACGGTTACCGTTTTGGTGTCGAAGTCTATTATGAGATCATTCATTTCCAGCTTATCGGCACCATGAGCGAGAGAATCGTCCGTTGTACGGCGCACAACGCTCTTTACCCGAGCCACTACTTCTTTAATGGAGAAAGGCTTGGATATATAATCGTCTCCGCCAAGGGAAAACCCGGTAAGCATATCATTTTCCGTATCTTTAGCTGTAATGAATATGATCGGCGTATTATTTCCGTTTTTCTTCAACTGATCGGCAAATTTAAAACCGGAGATTCCACCCATCATCACATCCAGCAATATCAACTTATGTTTAGGGGAAAGTACTTTCGAAGCCTCTTCAGCCGATTCGGCCAAATCGATTTTATATCCTTCATTCTCAAGATTAAATTGTAAGATTTCCCTGATATCGGGCTCGTCATCCACTATTAATATAGAGATCTTTTTATTATCCTTCATTTCCATGTCTTATATCTTTGCCTTCGGTTAAATAAATTGTTGCTTCGGCTATATTAGTTGCGCTATCCCCTATCCTCTCCAGATTATAGGCCATGGCATTCGCATTCAGAATGCTCTTAATTTCTCCTTTATTCATCTGCTTTCCGACAAAAGCCTCCTGTAAAGATATAGCTATTTGATGAAATAATTCATCTATTTTATCATCTTCTTCAATTACCTGATAGGCTTTATGGCTATCTTCATTCGAAAATGAGAATATTGCATTGCGAAGCATTTCATCTGCATATTTCATCATTTTGTGCAATTTCTTATTTATAAGTTCAAATTCAGGCATTGTAAAATCTGTCTTTTTCAAAAAGTGGATGATGTTCAGTAACATATCCCCGATGCGTTCAAGATTGGTGGTAATATCCTGATAAGTAATGATTTTTCGTAAATCGGCCGCTATGGGGTTGAACTGGAATATCGTGAATACAACTTCCTCCCTTACCTTGATCTCCAACCTGTCCATTATTATTTCATTGGATTCTGCCTCCTCGTATAATGGTTCAATTGTAGGGTCTTCCAGCAATTTTGCCGTGATCTGCATCTGTTTAAGCGCTGTTTTCGATAATAGTTCGAAATCATTAAGAAGCAGTTCTAACTGTTTATTTTTTATATTGGATGTCATATTATTATGATTTGAAAATTAGTATATTAGTATATCAGCAAATGGAATTTCAATTTTCATATTTGCTAATTTTCGAATTGGCATATTAACTGAAAACTCCGGTCAGATAATCTTCTGTCCGTTTATCTTTTGGTTTAGTAAACATTTGCTTAGTTGCCCCGTACTCCACCAGTTCGCCCAAATACATGAACATCGAATTGTCAGACAACCGGGCAGCTTGAGACATATTATGAGTTACTATCACAATTGTATATTGCTTTTTCAACTCAAAAATCAGTTCCTCAATGCGGCTTGTCGAAATAGGATCGAGGGCAGAAGTAGGCTCATCCATTAACAATATCTCAGGTTTAAGAGCTAAGGCACGGGCTATACACAAGCGTTGCTGCTGGCCTCCCGAAAGAAAAGTTCCCTTCTTGGTCATCGAGTCTTTTACCTCATCCCATAATGCTACGCTGCGAAGGCTGTTTTCCACAATCTCATCTTTCTCTGTTTTATTCAGTTTGATATTATTTAATTTATATCCCGCTATCACATTATCGAATATACTCATCGTAGGGAAAGGATTGGGACGCTGAAAAACCATTCCTGCCAGCCTTCTCACTTTCATCGGGTTCATATCGAATATGCTCTTTCCCTTAAGCAATATCTCGCCGGTGGTCACAATATCAGGATAAAGTTCATGCATACGGTTTATTGCGCGCAACAGAGTACTCTTTCCACATCCCGACGGCCCCATCATTGCTGTTACTGTATATGGTTTAATGGCGGCATTCACCTTATTTACCGCATTTTTCCCCGGAGTATATGATACGGATACATCCTTAAGTTCAAGGATATAATCATTATTCAAATTTACTGTATCTTCCATTTTTTTGCTATACTTTTTGCTAAAAGATTTAGACCTAATACAAAGAGCAGAAGCAGCAATGATGAAGACCAGACTAAATCTGCCAGATTAGGATCGTTATAAAATTCCCAGATCAGAAGCGATATGGCACTTGTAGGACGTGTAGCATCCCAGTTTACTGTTGCCGCACCTAAAGCCGTAACCAGAAGGGGAGCAGTTTCACCCATCACACGAGAAACAGCCAGCAATGAGCCGGTAAACAGCCCACTGAAAGCGGAAGGTAATAACACTCTTAATACAACTGATGTATATGAACCGCCCAGTGCTAATCCAGCCTCTTTCAGTGATGTAGGAAGCATCTTTACACTCTCCTCGGTTGAACGTATAATCATCGGCAACATCATTACTGCTAACGCTATGCTACCTGCCAAAGCCGAGTAGCCAGACATGGGTATTACTATCCATATATAAACCACAACCCCGATCACAATAGACGGTATTCCCTGCAACAAATCACTCAGGTTCCGGACTATACCGGCAAAGCGTTTTTTCTGGTTTTCTGCCAGATATACCCCGGTCATTATACCAATCGGGATGGCAATCACCATAGCTATAGATAGTATCAGTATAGTCCCTGTTATTCCGTTTAGTATCCCTCCCGGTATCGGACTATCGCTGATACGGGCAAGCATTGCTTCCATAGAGCTGGGGGCTACTTCTGTAAACAGGCTGATATTAAATTGCTTGTATCCTTTTTTCACCAATTCCCATAGTATAAGAAAAAGCGGTATCATGGTAATGCATGAAAATAAGCATACCAGATAAAAGAACAGTTTGCTTTTAGTAAGCCTGTATTTAGAGCTTGATCTTATTCCTTTTCTCATTTATTTACCATTTTCATGATATACTTGGCTACGAAATTGATACACGCCGTAATCAGGAATAGCAGCAACCCGATAGCCATTAATGAACTCAACTTTAATCCACTTGCCTCTCCAAACTGATTGGCAATAATACTTGCCATCGAATTTCCCGTATCGGAAAGGGCAGCTGGAATATTTATTGTATTCCCTATCAACATGGTTACAGCCATTGTTTCTCCCAATGCCCGCCCAAAAGCAAGCATATAGGCTGCAAAAATACCTGATCCTGCAACAGGCAGGTTCACTGCAGTAATTACCTCCAGATTGGTTGCACCCAAACTGTATGCTCCTTCTTTCAATTCATTTGGAACCATCGATATAAATTCAGCGCTGAGTGACGAGGCATAAGGAATAATCATAATAGCAAGTACCAGAGAAGCCAGCAACACTCCGAAGCCCTGATCACTAATTCCCATATCTATCAATATAGGGCGAAGTGTATAAAAACCCCACAATCCATATACGATAGAAGGTATCCCGGCCAACAGGTCTACCACAGAGCTTACAAAGGTTGACAGTTTTTTATTCCTGAAATATTCTCCATTGAACAATGCTACTGATAATGAGAACGGAATACAAAACAGCAGAGCCAGAACAGATGTAATCATCGTTCCGGCAATGAAAGGTAAAGCTCCATACTGTTCGTTACGGGAATCCCATTCGGATGAGGTAATAAAACCAAAGAATCCGAATTCAGAAAAAGCTCCGACACTTTGGCTGATCAGCCCGTAAACAATCCCCGCAGTAAGTAGTATAATCAGGCAGGAAGCAATAAAGAGAGTGGCTCTGAATAGTTTATCTTTCATTCTTCAGCTTATTAGCTCTTCTGGTTATTTTAATGGTTGTCCGCCGTATGTCATTGATTGGATAAGCGCTTTTGTCTTCTCTACTGCCAAAGGCGGTAAAGGAGCATAATGTGTCTTACCTGCCAGTTCCTGCCCGGCATCACTGATAATATAGCTCAGAAGATTTGCAAGGGATTGCGCCTGTTCTATTGTCCTGTTATTATAATTTTGTTCTTTATAGGCTATAATCCATGTAAAAGTAGCGATGGGATAAGCATCCGGATTTGATGAATTGGTGATCACTACCCGTGTATCAGCAGGTATGTCTATATTTGCCGAGGCCGAAATACTTTTGCCGTCTGCTGCTACAAAATTTCCGGCACTGTTTTGTAATAATGCCGATTGCATATTCAAGGCCAATGCATACTCTGAGCCTATATATCCGATAGCTCCGTCAGTTTCTACCACAATACCTGCTACGCCAGGATTCCCCTTTGCTGCAATACCTTCAGGAAATTTAAGGGATTTTCCCTCTCCGATTTTCTCTTTCCATTCGGCATTCACTTTCGTCATATATTCAGAGAATACAGCTGTTGTACCACTACCATCTGATCGGTAAACAGGTGTGATCTGCTTATCAGGAAGGCTTAGGTCTGGATTCAGGACCTTGATCTTTTCATCATTCCAGTTTTTTATCTTACCAAGATATATATCTGAGATTAACTCTGATGTAAGTTTCAGGTTTTTAATATCTTTCAGATTATAGGAAAGTACAACACCTCCCAGAGCAGTAGGAATATGTATAATATCAGCTCCCATTTCCTGTAATTCTTTTTCCGATAGGAAAACATCCGTAGCTCCAAAATCAACAGTCTTGTCTTTCAGACTACGAATGCCTCCTCCGCTGCCAATAGCTCCATAGGTGATCTCACTCCCCTGTTCAGTTTTTGCATATTCTTTGAAAACTATATTGTAAAATGGAGCCGGGAATGTTGCTCCTGCGCCTGATAAAGCACTTTCTTTTTTACCACACGACACAAATAAAATTGCCGAAGCAATAATTGTTAAAAATAGCGTTCTTCTCATTTCTTTATATCTTTTTATTTTCGATGCAATATTATTATGATATTGTAACAATTAGCCTAAGGATTTGTTACGATACTGTTAAGATTAAGTTTGATAATCCGGGGATTTTAACGTAACTTGGCATCCCGAAATAAGAACTCTATATTTAAATTTTTAACCTCCCCAAAATATAAAACAACATGAAAACTAAACTTTTTTTACTTTTTCTGATAGTCTGTGGCTTCACATTCGCCCAGACAAACGATAAAGCGAAAACCGTATTCCAGACATCACATCCATGGAAACCGTCTCTTGATAACAGAGCCGATGCTGCTATTGTTTATGGTGTAGGCGGAAACCCATCCGACAAAACCAGAAGAGGCACATTGGAAGAACGTATAAAATCGTGGCAGGAACGGGGCTACCAAACCCAGTTTATGACAGGTATCGCATGGGGCGAATACAAAGATTACTTCCTCGGCCAATGGGATGGGAAAAAGAACCACCTTCGGGAAGGACAGAAAACCCTGAAAGGCGATACTATCTTCCATGGACACATGGTTCCTTATATCGTACCCACAGAAGACTTTATCCGCTATATGAAAGAAACCCAGATCAAGCGGGTTATAGATGCAGGAATTACGACCATTCATCTCGAAGAACCTGAATTCTGGATGCGTGCCGGATACAGTGACGCCTTCAAAGATGAATGGCAAAAATATTATGGTTTTCCGTGGCGGGCACAGCACGAATCACCGGAAAACACTTATCTTGCCAATAAACTCAAATACCATTTATATTACAATGCTCTGAACGAAGTTTTCACGTATGCCAAAGAATATGGAAAAAGTAAAGGACTGGATATTAAATGCTTTGTTCCTACACATTCCTTAGTAAACTATACTTCATGGCAGATAGTAAGCCCGGAAGCCAGTTTAGCTTCTCTTGATTGTATTGATGGTTATATAGCTCAAGTATGGACTGGCACTTCGCGCGAACCAACTTTCTATAATGGCGTAAGGAAAGAACGTGTGTTTGAAAATGCTTTCCTCGAATATGGTTCGGTACAATCGATGACTGCCCCGACAGGTAGAACGACCTATTTCCTGACAGACCCTATCGAAGACTGGCCACGTGACTGGGTCGATTATAAAAAGAACTATGAAGCGACATTTTCTGCCCAATTGCTTTACCCGATGATCGATACATACGAAGTAATGCCATGGCCTGAACGTATCTATGAAGGGCTTTACCGTGTAAGTAAGGACAGTGAAGAAAAGGACAGAATACCACGCCATTATTCTACACAAATGCATATCATGATCAATACACTCAATGATATACAAAAGTCTGATAACAAAATAAGCGGGACACATGGTATCGGCGTATTAATGTCCAATTCACTCATGTTCCAGCGTTTTCCTAATCATGATGGATAT
>JAITVH010000054.1 GCA_031285905.1 Prevotella sp. | reverse complement strand
ATTTAAATAATAGTAGCTCAATGAATCGGTGAAATTATAATTTTCATCATAGTTGATTATCTTTCTTATCCGAAGTCCTCCTGTGACTTGGTTCTTATTACCATTCGTTAATTCAGGGGAATAATGAGATTCAGCGTTTCTGGATATATATGCCCAATAATCATGAGGCTCATATTCGAACTCCGTATAGCCTCCTGTAGGATAGTCTATACGTCTCAACATTCCAAGCCTGGCAAAGTTTGGGTCCGGGTCCTTTTTTGTAGAATTAAGTGTCTCTGTGTAATTATACTCATTATAAAAAAGAAATCTTGTTATATCTTCCGGATCCAATGAGTTGCTCCTCCCGTTATAATATCCCCAATGGTCATAACTCAAAGAACCTAAATAGGGTAAGAGATTATTATCGTAATAATTTAATTCGTATGCTTTCTCCCCACTGATTTTAACAGAACTCAGAAAGGGAACGTTATTGCCGACAGAACTAGTGAGGTATGTATCCGATTTAGAGTATTTATATTTTAAATCACATGTCTTAATAATATTGCCATTATGTTCAACAGAGATACGATCCAGTAATTCCGTATTTGTAAAAGCCTTCTCAATTATACCTCTGTATATAAATTTTTCCTCATTGTACAGGGTATAAGATAAATTTATATTTGCACCTCCAGAAATTGTTATGGAGGTGAGAGGTTCACTTATTATTGTATTATTATTCAAAACAAGCCCATCAGAAGGTGGCGAGGGTTCAGCATTAGGTATAATCATATAATAATAATAATTTTTAGGTATAGGATTATTCTTTTTTAATCCTTTATATCCAAAATTAAAAGAGACTTCCCTGCCGTTAGGAGCCGTTATTGACGATAACTTCCACGCAATTGTCGTAATATTATTATTGTCTTTTTGAGGAAAATATTCTGTGAAATTATCATATGATAGACCTTCTCCAAACTGATATTTATAACCATCAGGAGTAGTAAGAGTAATATGTGCAATTTTCTGATTTACAATGTGAAATTTCACCTTAATTCCAGTTGAAAATCCAGATGTTTCCAGAATTTGAATTTTTCCATTATACCAGAAATGAAAAGAACCGGAATATCCCATAAAATTAAAAGAAAACAAGTCTGGTTCTGGATCGTAAATCTTATTGTTATATATATGAGCCATATTTATTTTATTAGAAGAATCGAAGTATGAACTATAACCTAATGGAGACTCAATACTTACATCTTTATTAATGTCTTCGTATGCATAACTAAAACCATATACAGTCGTGACAGCCCCTTGAATATTGCTCACACTCTCTATTTTTTCGTCTGGAATACCATTGATCTGCCGGGTAATAATGCCGCCAGCTGATAATGACCAATCATGGCCGAGACTACCTCGTCTACTATTTGTTTTATAACCGTTCGAAGCATAGTCAAAAGATATAGGTATTTCAAAATCGTTATCTTTATAAGTATAGAATGGAATTGAGTAATTAACAGTACCAGTGTATAATGAAGGTGTAATTTTTCCATATCGCATAAACATTGAGGCCTCCCATGTCGGTAGTTGGGGCTCTATATTCTGCTGGGAGATATCCAATTGGGCTTGGACCAATCCAATATGCAGCAAAAAGGAACTTAAAACAAAAGATATTATTTTCTTCATATATTTTATTTTTTAATTACCACTTCATTCACTATTAATCCGTTTACAGTAATCCTGAGTACATAACTTCTCGGATACAACCCCGAACAATCAATTGTTTCATAATAACTGCCTATAGTCTTCTTTTGTGTCTTTATCTTCTTTACCGGCATACCATCGATCGAATACAACTCAAAGGATACATCGGCATCCACTTTTAATTCATATTCCAGATTCATAACCGATACTACAGGATTGGGATATATCCTGCAACTCATTATATCTTCCAGAGAGACAGTCTTTGACTGTTCTTGCAGTTCCTCCTGTTTCTTATCCATATCCCATACCTCTTCCTGCAAAGCAAGATTTTCAGGATCAGTATCCAGATAAAGATGATCTTGTGGCGGATAGAAAAAGGCTGTAGAAAAGATTTCCGTACTGTCATTCAGCTTAATATTTCTCACTGTCTCAAATACCGGATAGCGATAGCCTTTGCTATACCAGCGGCAGGTCTCGAGCTGGTTGCCCTGATCGCCCGCCTCTATGCCAGATGAACCTTCTACAGGGCTATCAAGGATGGTCTGTATTGTCTTTACCCGGAGTACCGGACTTAAGGTATCTCCGGATGGCAGTATCATCTTACCATAAGCATCGGCCGCGGTAACCATTGTCCCATGGGTATGGATAGCCACTGTACCAGAATACAAACCTTTAGAGGTATAATCCGAGCTAATCGACTGACTGTAATTCAGCGGATATTGCATCAGTACCATAGGGTTGGTATATTTCAGTTCGACAACGGGGTTTTCATGCCCGGTCTGTAACAGGGAATCATGTATCATCCGGTAATAATACATTGTATTATGTTCTGTACCCACAATCAGCTCATTGTCCGAAATATCCTTTTTAGGATAGCGGGTATCTCCCAGTATATAGACACTATCCCCTTCCAGAGGTGGTAACGAATATGTCAGGGTATAGGCGTCATTCAGAGTCTTGAGATTACTGAAATCCCACAGCTGATCTTTGCCAGCATTGCCGGGATCTCTATATTCTACCTGTTGTTTTATTAACACATCGCCGGGACGAAGATGGTTGTGAGAACTGTTCAATTGACTAAAACCGGGTAATGCTACCCACAGGGATAGCAGGACGAGAATTTGGGCAAGATTCATAGTTAAGATATTAATTATTAGTCTTTAAATTACGATTTCAGGCACTTTATATAAAGGGAAATGTTTCTCTTTTTATCATATAGATAAATGTCTCCTTCATATTTCACAAACAAAATATAAAAATAACATAATTTAATTAATATTTAATATTTGATAACAGGTTTTAAAACATAAAGATTGTGTAAAGAAATGATCCGATCCGGTTATGCATGCAATTACAAATACTCAAAAGGTAAATATTACATCAAGCTTCAGGAGAAAGCCAAAGCTGAAAAGAAAGGGCTTTGGAAAGATAATAATGCTGTCGATCCGTGGCAGTGGAGAAAGGAGAAAAGAATTTTAGATTTAAAAATATACTTAAAACTCAGGTTGAAAGAATTTCTAAATATATTAATGATTATCAATCACTCTTAGCTTCGTGTTAATGCACCATCATTTTACATAAAAAAAAGAGAAGTGAAAACTTCTCTTTTTTATTTCTATAAAGCCGCTCCATCTACCTAGATAACCGTTCTAAAATTATCCATAATTATAATACCATGAAAAACTTAAAACTTATATTTTAATCCGAACAGATGTCCGTTATTTTGATTTCCTAAACTCTTTTGATATTGATACATTCCTGCTGTTTCACTGATAGTTATAGCTCCTTCGTCTTCATTTATCACAAAGCTGCTGCTTGAATATGACTCACCATCGAGGGTAACTTTGAATATTTCAAAACCAGAAGGCTTACCTCCAATATATGAAGGGGTACTAATTACTCCAGTCATGGATGGACCTATATCCGTCATGCCTGTGTAGTAAAGGGCGAAATCTGTTTCATCGGTAGTTTCCGTATCATCACATGCCGCAAAAAAGATAAGTGATAATACTATCGACAAGATGAGTAATAGTTTGGATTTAGAAATAATTATGTTCATAGTATACATATTTAAATTAACATGTTATAGTTCGCATTTATATCATTTTTTCATTAATTGTGACTTTGGTTAACATCCGTCTTGTATAATTAGGAGTGAAAACTAATATAGGGAAGAAAAATTACGGCCGTTATGATAAAGCTCGAAAGCATTATTGTCGGACTGAATGTGGTTTCATCTATATGAAGAATCATCATTGAACAAACAAAAAGAAAATTACAAATAGAGTAGATATAATACCGCATATTTTCTTAGCTTAGACTTTAAGTATTGTATTATCAAAGATACATCCCTAATCTGCAGGTGTGAGTTAAAATCATCCAGACTTATATTGATTTTACTTATTTGATATCATTTTTATTGAATGTA
Organism: Prevotella sp.; assembly: GCA_031285905.1. Classification (GTDB taxonomy): domain Bacteria; phylum Bacteroidota; class Bacteroidia; order Bacteroidales; family Dysgonomonadaceae; genus Dysgonomonas. The sequence goes on along the minus strand of JAITVH010000054.1, from coordinate 1,527 downwards.
ATATCACTTTTATCCAAAACCCCACTTGGAGTGATGAAAAGACATCGTATTAAGTGGTTGAAAAGGGTATAGTTCCTTTTTACTAATAGAGAAAGAACTATAAAGTGCATTCAGGACAATTTATAAAATCCGTAAAGTTTTTTTAGTACAAGTCAAACCATAGCACCATTTAACCATTCAATCACTCAACCGTACAACCCGTGCATGCAAAAAAAGCTGTATTTTTTTTAAAATACAGCTTTTTTGTTTTGTGAGTTATGATCCGGTCTGTTATTTATCAGTTTTTTTATCCATTAGTCTCATAACCCATTTCTCAGCCTCCACTATAATGAAGATAATAAACCCAAAAACGAATGGATATATCCAGAAATGTAATGGTAGTTTAACCGTTCCGAAAACTTGATTCATAAACGGGATATATGTTATCACTAGTTGTAACAAGATAAGCAATCCCGAAACAACAAATACGGCCTTGTTGCCGAAAAAGTCTCCAGAGAAGGCAGATTTGCGGATGCTGCGGCTATTATACAAGTGAAACATCTGGGTGATTACAATAGTCTGTATTGTTACGGTTCTGACAATATCTTCACTTACACCATTATTCAACAAGTATAGGTTCAATAACAAAGTTCCTCCTCCTATAAGAACAGAAACGAACAAAATACGCCATATAAAGTATCCGTCTAATAATGGTGTTTGTGGAGAACGCGGCGGTTGCTTCATTGTATCCGGTTCTAGTTTCTCGAACGCGAGAGCCAGAGAGATAGTTACTGATGTTACCATATTAACCCAAAGTATTTGTATAGGAGTAAGCGGCATAAGCGTTCCGAACAATATACTGGCTATGATCAGAAAGCTTTCAGCCCCATTAGTAGGCAATATGAACAAGATAGTTTTCTTAAGATTATCATACACTCTTCTTCCTTCTTCTACCGCAGCAGCAATAGTAGAGAAGTTGTCATCTGCCAATACCATCTCCGCTGCATCTTTAGTTACCTCAGTACCTTTTATGCCCATTGCTATACCTACATCCGCTTTTTTTAGCGCCGGGGCATCATTTACTCCGTCCCCTGTCATAGCACATATTATATTACGGGCCTGTAAAGCTTTCACCAAACGGAGTTTGTGTTCGGGGCTGGTACGTGCGAAAATGTTATATTCGACTGCTGCCGATTCTAATTCTTCATCTGTCATCTGTTCAATGGCTTTCCCTTCCAAAGCCTTGATTCCATCGCCAATTCCCATTTCCAGTCCTATCGATTTTGCTGTCTCGATATGATCTCCAGTTATCATTTTTACGGTTATACCCGCTTCAGAACACTGTTTTATTGCTTCAATAGCCTCTTCTCTTGGAGGATCAATGATCCCTGCCAGACCGAGAAACGTAACGTCCTCGTGTAAATCTTCATGCGAGAGGTTTTTTTTGTCTTTGGTTACTATTTTATATGCCCCCCCGATTACACGTTGGCCTTTGCCGGCCAATCTGGTAATTGCATTCTCCCAGTTCTGTCGATCGAATGGTTTCTC
>JAITVH010000121.1 GCA_031285905.1 Prevotella sp. | reverse complement strand
ATCTCCTGCCTATTTTAATAGTCCTTCATATAACTATAACAGAAGTTTTATCCAAAGTTTATATCGGGAAGCTATAGGATATGAATCCGTACAGTCAAGAAGGATCGATGCCGTTAACTGGTTCAGCTATTTTACACGTTATCGCATGAATGACAGGCTCAATGGATCACTTTTCCCTTACGATAATGATGAAGTAGTTGTCACAGCAGGAACTGGAGTTCAACGTAAAGTAACCATGCTAGGTGCGATAAGTACTGTTGATGTAGCCGATTTATCCATCCCTGCTCCAAGTGTAGCTAATCTTTTGGGAGGAAGAGTTGCAGGCGTAATGGCCATGGAGAAATCGGCAGATGCAGGTACTAACTTATCTGAATTCTGGATACGGGGTATCGGCACATTTGATGCCAATTCCCAAGCCTTAGTCCTCATAGATGGAAAAGAAGGTAATCTGAACGATATAAATATAGAGGATATAGTATCTTTTTCAGTATTGAAAGATGCTTCGGCGACAGCCGTATATGGCACCCGAGGAGCAAATGGAGTTATTCTTATTGTTACAAAAAAAGGAGCCGGAGCAGAACCTGAAGTCCGTAAGAACTTTAACGAGACAGCATTCTTCTTCCCTCAACTTCGTACAAACGAAAAAGGGGAAACGCTAATCTCGTTTACCGTTCCGGAAAGTAATACGACCTGGCGGTTCAGAGCCTTGGCACATGACAAAGATGCCAGAGTAGGCACATTGGAGCAACTGGTATATACCCGTAAGGAACTGATGGTAACTCCTAACATGCCACGCTTTGTACGCCAGGGAGATAAAACAAGCATTTCAACCAAAATATCCAACTTATCAGAAAATGCCATATCGGGCGATGTACGCATAGAGTTCTTCGACCCGGCAACAGACAAAGCAATTGACTTGAATATTGCGAATCAGAAACAAACATTCTCTATAGAGAAAGACGGTTCTTCTTCTGTTAGCTGGACATTCGATATTCCTGCTGATATTGAACTGATAGGTTGTCGTATTGTAGCACAGAATGAAACATTCAGTGATGGAGAGCAACATGTACTTGCTGTATTGTCAAACAGAATGCTGGTGACTGAAAGTATGCCGATAGATGTGACAAAATCGGGTACCAGCACATTTATATTTGATAAATTAAATGATAATAAATCCGCTACTACAGAAAATTATAGCCTAACATTGGAATACGCATCCAATCCGGCATGGTATGCAGTTCAGGCATTACCATCAATGGCTAATCCTACAAATGAGAATGCTGTTAACTGGTTTGCCAGCTATTATGTCAATACATTGGGATCTTCTATTGTACGTCAATATCCAAAGGTTGCCTCTATAATACAAACCTGGCTGCAACAGGGTGGCGATAAAGAAACCCTGGTTTCTAAATTGCAAAAAGATGAAGAACTAAAAGCTGTACTATTGGAAGAAACACCGTGGGTACTCGAAGATAAAACCGAAACGGAACAAATGCAGCGTTTATCTTTACTTTTCGACCTCAACAATACCAAACAGTTGACAGATGCCGCAACCCGGAAATTACAGGAACTTCAGAATGATGAAGGTGGTTGGTGCTGGTATAAAGGATTCTATCCAAGTCGCAGTATTACCCAATATATTCTGTATGGCTATGCAACGCTGCAAAGGACAGGACAGGTACAGTATCCCGAAGAAGTGAAGATGATGCAAATGGATGCGCTTAAATATATAGACAAGCAACTACGAGAAGAATTTAACAGACTGAAAAAGAATAACAAAGACTGGGAGAAAATAACAAGTGTGACAAGCAGTCAACTCGAGTTTGCGTATGTCCGCTCATTCTATCGTGATATACCTATCGATCAGGAAACACGTGAGGCTGAACGTTTCTATACGAATGTAGCAAGCAAAAACTGGACTAAGTTATCTATGTATCAGCAGTCTATACTTTCTGTGACCCTTAAACGTAATGGAGAGAAAGATCTGGCGAGTAAGATCGCGAAGTCCATCAAAGAGCATGCTGTAAATGATAAGAAACTGGGCATGTACTGGCCTAATAACCGGAATAACGTATTCTTCTCTATGTCTGCTATCAGCGCACATACCTTCCTGATGGAAGCCCTACAGGAAAATGGGGCAACAGAAAAGGAAATGAACGCGATGAAACACTGGTTGCTGAATCAAAAGCAAACACAGATATGGGAATCAACCCATGCCACTATCGATGCCATAAACATTATCTTAAGTACAGGCTCGGATTGGTTCCAAACCGCATCCACAGAGACTACTATTAAAGTCGGGGGACAAGTAGTTGATCAACCGAACAAAGAACTGGGCACAGGCCATTTCAAAAAGGTATGGACAGGAGAAGATGTAGATAACAGTATGGCTAAGGTTGAGGTAACCACTCCAAGCGATGATCCTGCATATGGAGCCTTGTACTGGCAATATTATGAAGATCTGGATAACATAACAGCACAATCGGGTGAACTAAATGTGGAAAAACAACTGTTCAAAGAGAATGTAACAGCCACAGGTAAGAGTCTGAGCCAGATCACATCAGCTAATCCGCTTAAGGTGGGTGATAGGGTTGTTGTACGCCTGACAATAAAGGTAGACAAGGATATGGAATTTGTGCAGGTAAAAGATATGCGTGCGCCTTGTTTCGAGCCGGAGCAAACAGTGTCGGGTGTTAAATGGGCAAACAGCCTGATATACTATCAGATGCCTAAGGATGCTTCTACCAATTTCTATTTCGACCGTTTGTCGAAAGGAACATATGTATTGGAATATCCTGTATATGTAAACCGAACCGGAGAATATTCGAATGGAATAACTACTATACAATGCCTGTATGCGCCACAGTACATTTCGCATACACAAGGTATTAAAGTAATTGTAAAAGAATAGGAATGCAAAAGAACCTTTGGTCTGTACTTATATTTATCGCTCTTACGCTGTTCCCATTTGTAATGTGCAGCCAGAAAGGTAAAGAGAACACAGATAATGCAACGATAGAGATTAATGCAAAATTAGCAGAGGAACAAGCCGCTTTTGCCCGATTAAAGGCAAAAGCGGATACTGCTAAAGTTTTCTGCAAAGCAAAAGAGTTTGACCTGCAGCATTGTATTCTTATTGATTTTAGTATCCATTCGGGCAAAAACCGCTTTTATGTATGGGATTTCGAAAATGATACGATTAAATATCAAAGTCTTTGCTGCCATGGCTATGGACAGGAGAGTACGCAATCGAAACCTGTGTTTAGCAACGTTGAGGGTAGTTATTGCTCGTCATTGGGAAAGTATAAAATAGGAGCAAGATCATACAGTAACTGGGGGATTAATGTACATTACAAGATGCATGGACTCGACAAGACAAACAATAATTCTTTCAAGCGATGGATTGTATTACATTCCCACACACCGGTTCCTTCACACGAAATCCACCCGCAACATTTACCGCTTGGATGGAGTCAGGGATGCCCTGTTATAAACGACGATATTATGCGAAAAGTGGATGCATTATTGAAGGCCACCAAAAAGCCAATGCTCCTTTGGGTATATAATTAGATAAAACAGAATCGAACAAATACTATTATACATTGTTAAATTGGATATGTAGTTATTTCATAAAAAACGATATATAATTAACAGATACTCATTTTTTATTTTTACATTTGTAAGTTGTTTATCACAAATAGAACAAAAGCTACAGAAAACAGTTAAAATTGAAATTAAATATGAAAAAGATTGTATTTATTTTATTTGCATTTGCTTTGTCAACCAGTATCATAGTTGCACAGGATGTAAAAAAAGAACCAAAAGTTGAATTTGTTGAAACAGAACACGATTTTGGTAAAATAAAAGAAAGTGACCAAAAGGCCACTCATGAATTTAAATTTAAAAACAAAGGAGATGCTCCGTTTATTATCCAACGCGTACAAACGAGTTGCGGATGTACTTCTCCTGAATATACAAAAGAGCCTGTATTACCGGGAAAAGAAGGATCAATTAAGATTACTTATTCTACAGTAGGACGTGTAGGACGTTTCAACAGTGATTTAAAAGTATTCTCTAACGTTGCATATTCTGTTTTTAACTTAAAAATCAAAGGGGAAGTTACCCGTTAGTAATAAAAACGACTTAGTCTAAATATAAAAAACGCATGAAATATTTTCATGCGTTTTTCTTTTTATCTATAAGTAAATAAAATAATCATATACTTTCCAACATTCTCTTTATTACTGTCTGAGCCGATATTTCCCTGTTGGCAGCTTCGGGTATTACAATAGATTGAGGACTTTCGATCACATCATCACTTACAATCATATTGCGTCGTACAGGCAGGCAGTGCATAAAATAAGCGTTATTAGTCAGAGCCATCTTTTCAGTAGTCACCGTCCACGACATATCCTTGCTCAGTATTTTCCCATAATTGGGATCAGCATATGCAGCCCAGTTTTTAGCATAAACAAAGTCAGCGCCTTCCAACGCTTTATCCTGATCGTACTCGACCCTAGCCCCCCTTACAAATTTAGTATCCAAATCATATTCCTGAGGATGTGTGATTACAAAATCCACATCGGCTTCATTCATAAAATCGGCAAACGAGTTTGGCACAGCCTGCGGCAATGCTTTAGGATGAGGAGCCCATGTAAGAACCACCTTCGGGCGTTGAGTTTTTTTGTATTCTTCTATTGTTATCAGGTCGGCAAAAGCCTGAAGTGGATGCCCTGTTGCAGCTTCCATGCTGAATACCGGCTTTCCTGAATACTGAATAAACTGATTCAATATCTTTTCATTATAGTCATCTGCTTTATTCTCAAACTGAGCAAAAGCCCGTACGCCAATAATATCGCAATAGCTACCCATTACAGGTATGGCTTCCAGTATATGTTCCGATTTATCACCATCCATTATTACCCCCCGTTCTGTTTCCAGTTTCCATGCACCTTGATTGATATCCAGCACCATTGTGTTCATGCCCAGGTTCATTCCTGCTTTCTGGGTACTCAATCTTGTACGCAGGCTGGAATTGAAAAACACCATCAGCAGGGTTTTATTCTCTCCCAGATGTTTATAAGAATACCTGTTTTTCTTTATTTCAAGGGCTTCTTTTACAGCGGCATTCAAATCTCCGAGGTCTTTTACATTCGTATATGTTCTCATTATAGAAATATTTTTATGCGTTTATTGACAAATATAATAAATATAGATAACAATACCGAGACAAGGATTATTAATGGAAGATTATAAATATTATATTCTTCTGACAAAGGCACAATGGCGGTTAATACAAGTATATGGATAAAATAGATGCCTGCCGCCAATTTTGCCATATAATCTTTAGCCTTTGTGTAATGCGAATTTTTAATGACTAAAAGGAATAAAGCCGGACAGATAATATACAATGACAAGAATACATTGTGATATATCTCATCCTTATATCCCAGATAGGATTCCAAGAGAAGAGTAACCAAACTAAACAGAGCAATAATATATAAGTATAGGTTCTTAATTCCATCCTTTATATTATTGTTTTTCAAGAAATAACCTGAGACAATAAATGGATAACCAAAGAAGATGCCATTATAGAACGAACGATACGGTAATCCTCTATTTTCCATAATATATCCGATAATATACAATACTATACCGCTCGCCAGTAGTATATTTTTATTCTTAGTTAATTTATTCCCCAATATCAGCATTATAACACCGATAATAAGCGCTGGTAAGAACCATAAGTGATAATATCCCATCAATGCAAAAGTGATGAATGATCTTGGCTCTATACTGTTATAATAAACAGGAACATAAATCACAGACCAAACTACATAGACTAAAAGTAGATGAAGAAGATATTTCTTCAACGCCTTTTTATCATCCAGTTTAGAGGACAAGAAATACCCACTGATAATAAAAAAGCAAGGTACAACAATACGTGCTATACCGTTAGAAATAAGCCAGCCTACTAATGAATCTTCCTCAAAAAGAGGCTGTGCATGTGGTGTGATCACCAAAATGCTAAGGATAACCCTGAAATAGTCTAGCCCAAGGTTGCGTTCCATCATTCTTCTGCAACATTTTTCTTATCCCGCTTGCGGTCGTATGCCTTTTTACTTTTATGAACAGAAGTTATCCGTTTCCACCCGGCCGATTGAGATAACTCATCTTCTCTATCAGCCTTCTTTATCGCTTTTATATAGTCCTCAATGGTTATTTTTCCTGTTCTTTTTATTTTCTTCTTGCTCATGATCTGGTTTGTCCGTCTCCTTCTATAATCCATTTATATGTACATAGCTCTTCCAAAGCCATTGGCCCCCGGGCATGCATTTTCTGGGTACTGATCCCGATTTCGGCACCAAGACCGAATTGTGAACCGTCAGTAAAAGCTGTCGAAGCATTGGCATAAATACACGCAGCATCAATTACCTTCTCGAATAGATTGATTGCATCCTTATCCTCGCTTAGAATCGATTCGCTATGTTTCGAACTATATTTAGATATATGATTAATAGCTTCCTCAATATTAGAAACCGTTTTAATTGCCATTTTATAATCAAGAAATTCTGTACCAAAACTATTCTCGTCAGCTTCCTTCAGCAAGTCATATGAATAATACGGAAATAGAGCCTCATAGGCTTGCTTGTCAGCATATACTATCACGTTCTTCTTTTCTAAGTTTTCGCAAAGGAAATGCAAATCATCCAACCTGTCTTTGTCAATTACAAGACAGTCTAACGAATTACATACACTTACTTTACGGGTCTTTGCATTGGTAATTATATTCTTTCCTTTAATCAGGTCACCCTCTTTGTGAAAATAAGTATGACATACCCCTGCGCCTGTTTCTATAACAGGAATTCGGGAATTTTCGCGCACATAATTAATAAGTTCTTTTCCTCCGCGGGGAATGATCAGGTCTACATAATTCCGGGCATTTAACAATTCCTTTATTGCATTCCTGTCATTCGGCAACAATGTGCAAACATTTGGATTTACACCATTTTCATCCAACACATTTCGTATAATATCAATGATGGCTTCGTTAGAAAACCAAGCATCTGAGCCGCCTTTCAATATGCAGGCGTTTCCCGATTTCAAACAAAGGGAAAATACATCAAAACTTACATTTGGGCGCGCCTCATAGATAATTCCAATCACACCAAAAGGAACGGTTACTTTAGACAGATTCAGTCCGTTAGGTAATGTCCTCTGCATAAGTATTTTTCCGGTAGGAGAAGGAAGATTGACTACATTCCGGATATCTTTTACTATATCCATTATGCGTTCTTCACTTAGTAACAAACGATCATATTTGGGGTTGGTTGTATCCATCCGTTGCAGGTCTTTTTGGTTTTCTGCCAGGATGTGATACATTTTCGACTCTGTTTCTTTAGCAATATTCTCCAGTATTGCATTAATCTCTTTTTTATCCAGCAGAGCCAGGCTCCTACTTGCCTCTACAACCTGCTGGAACGTGTTCTGGTGATAATCGTCCATTTTTATTTTTCAATATATAAATAATCATAATGGATAATCGCTTTTTCATTGCTTTTTCCTATTACTTCTTTAGCTTTCTCATTATTATAAGATGCGCGTCCTATCCCGATCTGTTTTCCCTTTTCGTCAATAATACGCACAATATCATCTTCTTCAAAGTTACCTATTATTTTTGTAACACCTACGGGTAAAAGACTCACAGCCTTATCACTAAGCAAAACCTTTCCGGCACATTCATTTACATGTATTTCCCCCTTGGCAAAACCATTTGAATGGGCTATCCATTTTTTTACACTGGTAGTATTTTTCGAAGATGGAATAAAACGAGTCGAGATAGTATCTTTGCCATCTATCAGGTCAATCAGGATATTATCCCTCCTTCCGTTTGCTATAATCACTTCAATTCCTTCTTCAGCTGCTTTACGGGCAATATTGTATTTCGTGATCATGCCTCCACGCCCTGTTGCAGACTTAGATGTTTGAATACAGCTCTCTATATTATCTTTTTTAATGTCGATTTCTCTCAAAATTCGAGATTCAGGATCCTTTGGGTCACCGGTATAAATACCGTCTATATTACTAAGAATAATTAGTCTTCTACATCCCATCATAGCCGCAACGAGCCCCGACAGTTCATCATTATCCGTAAACATCAGTTCATTTACAGATATAGCGTCATTTTCATTCATTATGGGAATCACCTTGTTGTCGAGCATAACTGACATACAATTCCGTTGATTCAGATAATGTCGGCGGGTACTGAAGTCTTCTTTTGTTGTCAGTATCTGTCCACATGTAATACCATGATGTCCGAATAAATCTGAATAACGATTTATGAGTTTTACCTGCCCAACAGAGGAATATAATTGCCGGGCGGAAATAGTATCCAATTTAGCTTTCGCCTTAATTTCCGTTTTACCAGCAGCAACAGCACCTGATGATACAAGAATAACTTCAATACCTTTTTTATGTAATTCAGCTATCTGATCTACTAATGCTGACATGCGTGTTATATCCAGAATACCATCTTTTCTGGTAAGTATCTGACTTCCTATCTTAACGACAATACGTTCTTTCATCTTGAGAATAACTTGAAAAACAAAGTTATTATTTTATTTAAATAAAATGATTTGAAAAAGCCGAATATAATGGAAAAATGGAAGAATCAGTAATCGCATTCAAGCAACCCGTCAGGCAGATTCATGTATATAATTTTCTTTTCGGCATCTATTTCTTCAATAAAATCTTCTGTTGCAGGAATTATATGATCATTATCCCCATCATTCACGAGGAAAAGAGAATTTATAGTTTTGTCATCAATGGCTTCTATATCGCCTATCATTCTACCCGATCCACATTCTATTATTGTAAAACCTATAAAGAAGTCCCAGGAAAAGGCTGTTTCCTGTTCATTTTCTCGAAAATATTTGAGAGGAAAATAGACCTCAGATCCGGATAATTGCTGAGCCATACTTTCCTTATCAATATTTTTGAATTTCACTAAAGCAGTTTCACTACATTTAAAGCGGTATTCATCCAGAAAGAAAGGAACAAATATGCCATCTATTTTACATATCAGATAAGGGCAATCTGTGCGGTCAAAAATATCATTGCTAAAAGCAAAACTTATCTCACCCTTTATTCCATGTGGTTTGATAAGTTTCCCTATTTTCACTATCTCATTCTCTTTAATCATAGATGGTTATCGAGAGTTAGTTTATTATATTTATTTTTTCTTTTGTCCTTTCTTACCGCTGTTGTTATTATTGTTATTATTACGTTGGGTAAGATCTTTCATCTCCGGTAATTTGATGTTCGAATTCCGAATGTCTATTTTTTGATCCGAAAGGTCATACAAATCTTCAAATATCTTCTGATCCTCGACTTCCTTGTTCCATTGTATATAAGATTTCTTCATATGAGTTGCCACTAATATGATAAACTGCTCCTTTTCTTCAGGGTCTTCAATCGTTGTGGCCAGTTGAGTCATCTTTTCCAGAGTTTTACCATAATGGCGGTAAGCCATATCAGGACGGCTGTATTCTATTTTTCCGGGTTTTTTATTCAGTTCCTCTTTTTTTATAATATCATACGGATAATCGATATCAAGTTTAAAATCCGACATTATTGCCAAATGATCCCACAAAATATGCTTGAAGTCGTTTACATCGCGTAAGTGAGGAAACAAATTACCCATAATATTTATAATGGTATTGGCACAACGCTTACGTTCTTCCCTATCAGGGATTGTAAGACAATAGTCAACCATATTCTGAATATTCCTGCCATACTCAGGAAGAGCTAATTTTTTTAACTGGGTGTTATATTCCATTTCTGAATTTTATATTTTAAAAGATACAAAGATAACAATAATTTATCTCTGCCTGATGATTATATGATTATACTAGATATTGTCAGCTACATTTTCAGATACTGGTACAGATAGAGTTTGTTTATACAGATTCTCATCGTTTAATATTTCTATCGCTTTTGCTAATTCCTTGTCATTCTTCAGTGTATAGATGTATTCACCTTTTTGATAATAATAACGTTTTATAATCTCTGTATTAAGCAACTCGATGATATTATCTTTAAATGTCTCAAGATCCCTGTCAAGATCAGGAACCAGCCTCGCTTCCAGTGCTTTAAATTCGTCATCCGCATATTTCATATAACCTTCAAATTCCATCACCTCTTTAAGTGCAGCCATTGACTTCTCACTCATTTGGTCATATTTGAAGTCCTTTGATTTCACAAATGCTTTAAAGCTTTCATAGTCTTCATCTGTTATACTAAAAGTCTCCGGAGAATCTATACTCTTTCTCTTTATAGCCCAATCCGTTACCCAGTCGAAAATAATATATTGATTTGATAGATAATATGTCATAGATGGAACTTTTTCTTCTTCAAAAACAATATCAGGAGTAACTCCTCCGCCATCTCTGACGGTACGTCCTACTTCTGTACGGAAAACAGTCGTTAAACTATCAGGAATACGGCCCACGCTTCCATCAGAATTCCTGTGGGAATAATCGATTGCCTGAATACATCTGCCGCTCGGTATATAATATTTGGAGGTAGTAACTTTAATCCCGCCCCCATAAGGCACTTCCCGGGTAGATTGTACAAGTCCTTTACCAAAAGTACGTTCACCCAATAGCACCGCTCTATCCATATCTTGTAATGCACCAGCAACGATTTCTGAAGCTGAAGCAGATCCTCTGTCAACCAGAACAACTACAGGTATATCTGTGTCTACAGGCTCCAATGTTGTACGATAAGTTCTATCCAACTGTTTTAACTTTCCTTTTGTTGACAATACGACTTTTCCTTTAGGCACAAACATATTTACAATCTGAATAGCTTCTTCTAATATACCGCCTCCATTTTGACGAAGATCGAAAACCAGCGAGGTGATACCTTGTTTTTTCAATTCAAGGTAAGCCTTTTTTACATCCGTAGCACTTTTGTCTGTAAAGCTATTCAGATATATGTATCCTGTTGTTGGATTGACAAGACCATAATAAGGTATCGGGTCAATAGTAATCTTTTCACGAAGTATAGTTGTTGTGATTGGCTTCTTTTCTCCGGGACGCTCCACTTTTACTTCAATCGTTGTACCCGGTTGTCCCTTCAGATGGTTACTTACAAAGTTACTAAGAGTACGGCCATATGCCTCACCTTCCACCTTATCACACTTTGTCATATCTTTTCCATCAATCTCGAGTATATAATCCCCTGTCTTCAATCCTGCCTTATCGGCCGGTTTACCCTCAAACGGTTCAGTTATCGCTATTTTCCCCTCTTTATAAGCTATGCCTGAACCCACTCCAGCATATTCGCCTGTTATTTGCGTACTGAAGTCTTTCAGATCTTCCTGATTGAAATAAGTAGTATATGGATCAAGTGTCACCAACATATTATCTATCCCGCTCCTGACAGTTTTATCAATGTTAATAGTATCCACATAAAACATATCCATTTCTTTCAATACCGAATTAAATATTTCTATATTTTTCGTAATGTCGAAATAGCGTTCTTGTAGTTTTTCCCTGTCAGGGACATTTTGTGAATAAGCGAAAATAAAGCTACCTGTTAAGGAGATCGTCAATAAGACGTAACGTATACTATTCATTAATTTCATATCTAAAAAACCTTATACTAAAATCAACACAAAGGAATACTTTTTTTTACAAATAGCGAAATTTGAGCACGATATATATGCCTTATTTTTAACAAAAAACGTGAAAAAGGTGTAAGATTCATTCCTCCTACACCTTTGTGTTAATATTTTTATTCTGTGGCTCTTATACTTTAGGTAACTTCCAAGGTGAACGGTATTTAGGAACTAAATATTTATTAGCCTCTTTATCATTAAATTTCTTGCCATCCCATTCCAGTTTCTTTCCGCTACGGTAAGCGATATTACCCAGTTGCGAAAACTTGGCAATATGAGCACCGATCTCTATGCTTGCATTACAATTTCTGTTACGGTTTTTTATACATTCCAGATGATTCTTTACATGTAAGTTCAAGCCACCTTCTCCATATTGCCTTTTCAGGGGAACAGCTTCCATACGGGCATTTCCATTCACCCGCTCAGGAATCACTTCCCATCCGCCACGATCAAGTACCAAAGTTCCATTCTCACCCACAAATCCCAGACCATGATTTCGTCCATATGCTCCATCATCTATCCCAATGGCATGATCCCACATAACAGTAAAATCATTAAATGTATAAATGGTCTGGAGCAGATCCGGAGTTTCACATGCATCATCCGGGTAACCGAACTTTCCACCTGATGCCATGATAGAATTCGGAGCAGTTACATTCATACCATATAACGCATAATCCAAAAGATGCACTCCCCAGTCTGTCATCAATCCTCCGGCATAATCCCAGAACCAGCGGAATGTAAAGTGAAAACGATTACGGTTAAACGGTCTTTTTGTTGCCGGCCCAAGCCACATATCATAATCTACGCCTTCAGGCACAGGTTCGTCTGCTACTACAGGTATCGAAGGACACCATCCCTGATAAGAGAAAACTCTTACAGTACGTATTTTGCCTAATTTTCCACTATGCACAAAATCCATCGCATCCTGCCAGTGCGGATCGCTACGTTGCCATTGACCCACTTGTACCACCCGGTTGTATTTTTCTGCCGCACGTACCATGATGTTACACTCTTCAATACTATTCCCGAGCGGTTTTTCACAATATACATCTTTTCCTGCCTCACATGCTGCTACCAGTTGCAGGCAGTGCCAGTGATCGGGGGTTCCGACAATAACTACATCCACATCTTTATTATCTATCAGGTGACGCCAGTCTTTATAAAGATTTTTGACTTTTTTCCCTGTTATCTTTTCTGTCTCAGCAGCACGGCCATCCAATACACTTTGGTCTATATCAGCCAAAGCGATACATTCCACTTCCGGATTTCGAAGAAAAGCTTTCAGATTTTCAAAGCCCACCCCTTTACAGCCGATAAGGCCTACGTTTATTTTATCGCTGGGATTAATTTCTTTTGCTCCAAGTTTAATAAAAAAGGGGCTGATTGCCAATCCCGTACCTATCAATGAGGCTTGACGGATAAAGTCTCTTCTTGTAGTCATAAGGTTAAATATTAATTTTAGTGTTTTATTTAGGTATTGATAATAATCGAACAGAATATTTAAGATTTTTGTAAAAATAATCAAATATAACGAGATTTCTTGTGTGTGATACACTTAATTATAACATAAATCAACTTAATTCTTATAGCAGAGAATGACCTAAATCTATTATTAAGGTTTATATTTGCATTTACTTAATATAAAAACCGAAAACATAATGAAAGGAATTATCCTCGCCGGAGGAAGCGCAACACGGCTTTACCCCCTATCGAAGGCAATATCAAAACAGATTATGCCCGTATATGATAAACCAATGATCTACTATCCATTATCAACATTGATGCTTGCCGGGATACGTGAAGTATTGGTTATATCTACCCCGCGCGACTTGCCTATGTTCAGGGAACTTTTGGGAAACGGTGAATATTTAGGGATGAAATTTGAATATATCATTCAGGAAAAGCCCAATGGATTGGCGCAGGCATTCGTTTTAGGTGAAAAATTTCTGAATGGCGAACCTGCATGTCTTATTCTGGGCGATAACATGTTTTATGGACAGGGTTTCTCAACCATGCTCCGTAAGGCTGTAGCTACAGAAGAAGGAGCCTGTATCTTTGGCTATTGTGTAAAAGATCCCCGTGCTTACGGAGTGGTTGAATTTGACACAACTTGTAAAGTCCTCTCACTGGAAGAAAAGCCGGATAAACCCAAATCGAATTATGCTGTCCCCGGGCTTTATTTTTATGACAGGACGGTCGTAGAAAAAGCCAAAGCACTTAAACCCTCACCCAGAGGTGAATACGAAATTACAGACTTAAATAAACTTTATCTGGAAGAAGGTACGCTACAGGTTCAGATATTCGGGCGTGGTTTTGCGTGGCTCGATACTGGAAACTGTGACAGCCTTCTCGAAGCCTCCAATTATGTGGAAACTATCCAGAAGCGACAGGGCTTCTATATTTCCTGCATAGAGGAAATTGCCTGGCGGAATAAGTGGATAACAGATAATCAATTACAATCTTTAGGCAAAGAATTAGGAAAAACTGCCTATGGAGAATATATTTTAAGCTTACTTGACTAAACAAACTATAACTACACTATGACGAAGAAATACAATGAGTTGGAAGATAACGATTATGAGGATAAATCTTTTGAGGCTGAAGGACAAACGGTTAACTATAAAGCCTCTACGATTGACCCTGTAGAGCAGGAATTTATAAATTTAAATGATGCTGATAAGAAATTTATAAATTACAGCCTTGGCGATGCAGATGATTTATTAAAAACTATAGAAAAAGGTATTAATAACTATACAGCAAAAGATCTGGATGAATTACTATATCGCTGGAATAATAAAAAATATGACTTTAAATATTTTGAAGAAACACAATTTGTAAATGCCATAGGTGCAGCCTTCGGCAATTGCTTAAACAAGAACTTCAATACAATTTGGTCTGTCATCAGCGACGAGTATGGCACCGATTATGCCTGTATTTCTACAGGGGAATATTCTTTTCAGCTATTCCCATTCAGCTCTGCATGGAAGGCTGTGGAGCAAAACAGGGAGGATTCGCTAAATGCAATAATCCTTATCATGAGAAAGAATATGGAAGAATGGAAAAAAGATTGATTTTAAGATATGAATTTTATTAAACAGGAATTAAAAGACGTTTGGGTTATTGAGCCTAAGGTTTTTCCGGATGAGAGAGGCTATTTTATGGAATCATATAAAAAAAATGCCTTTGAAGAGCATATTGGAAAAGTTGAGTTTATACAAGACAACGAATCTAAATCGTCCCGAGGCGTACTGCGTGGGCTTCATTACCAAACCGGAGAATATGCTCAGGCGAAGCTAGTCAGAGCCTTGGTTGGCAGTGTCTTGGATGTGATAGTCGATTTAAGAAAGTCGTCGCCTACATTTGGTAAGCATCTCGCAGTAGAATTATCAGAGGAAAATAAAAGACAGCTATTCGTGCCCAGAGGTTTTGCCCATGGTTTTTTGGTATTGAGCGAAACGGCTATCTTTTCTTATAAAGTGGACAACGTATACACACCTTCTCATGAAGCATCTATCCTATGGAATGATACAACTTTATCTATTGATTGGGGTATGAGTGAGAAGGAATTGATACTATCACCTAAAGATAAATCCGGCAAACTGTTTGCAGAAGCAATTCTTTTCGATTAAGTTATCTGATGCCTAAAAAGCCTTATAAAAAGCGGAAGCGGAAACGATCTGGAAAGAAAGATACAAATATCAGAAGAAAGTATATTGTCTCTTTTTTGCTGGTGTTTAGTCTTATTCTATTAGCTACCATTCTTATATGGAATTATTATCATGAACCGGAATCGTTTACATCAGAAAAATATTATGTCAAAGGGATAGATTTATCACATCATAACCCCATACCCGATTGGAATGTACTGGTAGATCAGAATGTCTATTTTGCATATATCAAGGCAACAGAAGGTATTTCGCATGAAGACCGGAATTATATCTACAATTATGAACTGGCGCACGAAACGAATATAAAAATAGGTTCCTATCATTTTTTCAACTTCGCAGTACCCGGAAAGGAGCAGGCGAAATACTTTATTCAAAAAGCTAAATTCAGTACCGGAGATTTACTTCCGGCTATTGATGTAGAACATTCACCGGCTAATTTATATAATAAAGACAAAAAATGTATCGATGATGTGGTCAAAGAACTGAAAGTTCTTGAAAGCGAATTATATGAACATTTTGGTGTGCATCCGGTTATTTATACTAACGGAGATTGTTATAAGTTATATATTAAAGGTAATTTTCCTGAGAATATTATCTGGATGTGTGATCTTCATAAAGAACCGTCTAAAGACGTAAACTGGCGGATATGGCAGTTCTCCCATAATGGGGAGATGCCCGGTATAGACGGAGATGTTGATCTCAATTACTATCGTTATTCATTTCAGGAATTTCAGGAATTATTACTACCTTGAAGCCTCAAAATACGTGTCAGATGAAATATAAAGCTTTTTACTCGCTGGTGTTGACTTTTCTTCTTTTCTCATGCTTTGGAGAAGACAAGTTTGAAAATTCTAAAAAAGGAAACTTTGAAGCACTATGGAAAATCATGGATGCGCATTATTGCTTCTTCGAATATAAAGATGTGGATTGGGATGAGGTTTATCAGCGGTATTCTGTCCGTATCAGCGAAGGCATGACAAACGATGCTCTATTTTCTGTATTGGGAGAAATGTTGGCCGAAGTAAAGGATGGACATGTAAATCTAAGGGCAAACCATGATATGAGCCGTTATTGGAAATGGTTTGAAGATTATCCTGACAACTTTGACACGAAAATTCAAAAGAATTATCTTGATACTGATTATGGAATAGCCGGAGGATTGAAATATAAGATTCTGGACGATAATATAGGGTATGTCTATTATGCCAGTTTTTCGAGTGGCATAGGAGGTGCCAATTTAAGTGAAGTAATGAGCAGGATGGCTGTATGTGACGGCATTATCCTCGACATACGGGATAACGGGGGAGGATTGTTGACAAACAGTGAAAAACTGGCTTCTTACTTTTTTAATGAAAAAACGCTTGTTAGTTATATAATGCACAAAACAGGTAAAGGCCATAATGACTTTTCAGAACCATACGCCCAATATGTAGAACCTGCAGAAGGAATCCGTTACCAGAAAAAAGTGGCTGTACTTACCAACCGAAGCTGTTATAGTTCTGCAAACGATTTTGTGAATGCTATGCGTTATGCACCTAATGCCGTTATCATTGGAGACCGGACAGGAGGCGGAAGCGGTTTGCCATTTTCGTCTGAATTGCCTAACGGCTGGTCTGTACGTTTTTCTGCTTCACCAATGCTGGATGCAGAGAAAAACCAGACAGAGTTTGGGATAGATCCGGACATTAAGGTCGATATGTCGGAAGAAGATATGGATAACGGCATCGACACTATAATAGAAAAGGCAAGGGAATATCTAAAGATGAACAAATAGCATAAAATGTAATCTTCGGTTTGCAAACTACTTCTATTATTTGTTAATGATTTATTCTTGCTGTTAAATAACCTTTCCAATAGCAATTTTTAGTCAAAGAATAACTATTCTAAGAAAATCCTTTTTCGTAATTTTGTTAATGACATAATGCAATAATTAACAGTTTTGGCTTGTTAGAAACATATATGCTATGCCTAAAATTACAAGAAAAGCTGCATTGAAGTATCATGCATCCGGAAAGCCCGGAAAGATAGAGGTGGTGCCGACAAAACCTCATAGTACACAAACGGACTTGTCGTTGGCCTATTCGCCGGGGGTTGCTGAACCTTGCTTAGAAATCGAGAAAGACCCGCAAACCGCATATGATTATACAGCGAAGGGAAATCTTGTAGCTGTTATCTCTAACGGAACAGCAGTTCTAGGTTTGGGAAATTTAGGAGCTTTGGCCGGAAAGCCTGTAATGGAAGGAAAAGGATTGTTGTTTAAGATTTTTAGCGGAATCGATGTATTCGACATTGAAATCGATGAAACAGATCCTGAAAAGTTTATCCAGACAGTGAAAGCTATCTCACCTACTTTTGGAGGAATTAATTTGGAAGATATCAAGGCCCCCGAATGTTTTGAAATTGAGAAAAGACTCAAAGAGGAACTCAATATACCTGTTATGCATGACGACCAGCATGGTACCGCTATCATATCTGGCGCAGCGTTAATCAATGCGCTTGATATTGCCGGAAAGAATATCAAGAAAGTAAAGTTGGTTGTTAATGGAGCCGGGGCGTCTGCTATTGCCTGTACCCAACTTTACATGAAACTGGGGGTACAGAAGAAGAATATCATTATGTGTGACAGCAAAGGAGTTATAACTACCCATCGCACTAATTTACCCGAATCAAAACAATACTTTGCTATAGACTCTGACATTACTACATTAGAGCAGGCAATTGATGGAGCGGATGTATTTCTTGGTTTATCCAAAGCGGATATTCTAACAAAGGAAATGGTTCGCAAGATGAATGATAATCCGATTGTATTTGCATTGGCAAACCCTAATCCTGAAATATCCTACGAAGAGGCAATGGTTTCTCGTTCTGATATAATTTTTGCCACCGGGCGTTCCGATTATCCTAATCAGGTGAACAACGTACTGGGATTTCCTTATATATTCCGGGGAGCATTGGATGTCAGGGCTACAGTAATTAATGAAGAAATGAAACTTGCGGCTTGTAAAGCTATCGCCAAACTGGCCAGAGATATTGTTCCGGATGTGATTAATACTGCATATGAAATAAAGAAGTTAAGTTATGGACGGGATTACATTATACCAAAACCTCTTGATCCCCGACTATTAACCATTGTTTCAACAGCAGTAGCTAAAGCTGCGATAAAAAGCGGTGCAGCACAAAAGAAAATAACAGACTGGGGTGCATATGAGAGCCATTTAGATGAAATGATGGGTTATAGCAACAAACTGATACACCGTCTTACATCGATGGCTAAAAGTGAACCTAAACGTGTGGTTTATTGTGAAGGTAACCATATCAATACAATTAAAGCGGCTATCATCTCTCAAAAAGAAGGGATTTGTCATCCGATATTATTAGGTAGTAAAGATCGTATAAGAAATATCGCAAAGGAAAACGGAATAGACCTGAATGGTGTTCAGATAATCGATCACCGTCATATTTCGGAGGATGTACGGCGTGCCCGCTATGCAAAAATATTGAGTGAAAAGAAATGCCGTGAAGGAATACGTTATCAGGAAGCCTTCGAGAAAATGAGTGACCGCAATTACTTTGGTATGATGATGGTAGAGGTTGGCGATGCAGATGCCGTCATTACCGGTATATACAGCCATTACCGGGAGTTTGCCCGTACAGCTTTAGAGGTAATCGGATTGCAACCACAATACAAACACTTTGCGGCCATGCATATTGTACAAACCAAGAAAGGGCCTTATTTCTTAGCCGATACACTTATCAACCGGTGGCCGGAAGAAGATGTACTTATCGAGATTGTAAAATTGGCTCATGATGCAGTTAAATATTTTGCAAAAGAACCTGTTATGGCAATGCTCTCTTTTTCTAACTATGGAGCGGATGATAACGGGAGTCCTAAAAGTATAGCTAATGCTGTCAAATATTTTCATGATAACCATCCTGATTATATAATTGATGGAGAAATGCAATTAAACTTTGCAATGAATAAAGAATTACGAGACAAGACTTTCCCCTTCAATTCATTACGAGGTAAGGATGTGAATACGTTGATATTTCCCAATTTGAGTTCGGCCAACATATCGAGCAAACTGCTTATGGAATTAGGGATTGCAGGCGAAAGCCTGGGGCCAATACAAATGGGATTGCGAAAGCCTGTACACTTTACAGATATAGAAAGTTCTGTTAGAGATATTATCAATCTCACCGCTGTAGCGGTAGTTGATGCGATTACAAGTCGTAGCGAGGTGAAGAAAGAAGAATAAACATTATAGAATAAGGAGTTGTCTCATATGTATTTGAGACAACTCCTTTTACTTTTATATCAGTCCTCTCGATTTGAACTCCAGATACTTGTTTATTGAATTAATAGTCAGATTCTCTGGTTTTGATAAGATCGTATGGATGCCATGTCTGTTTAGCTCTTTGACAATTAAGAATTTATCATTCGATAGTTTTTCCGCCATCCCTTTTCTGAATGTATCTTCCAGATTAACGGGGCTACTCTCCAATACCTCATTGAATTCCGAATTCAGGAAAAAAGCCACTAGCACCAGATGATCTTTTGCCAGATGGCTCAGGTATCTTAATTGACGCCTCATTCCGTTTACAGTTTCAAAGTTCGTATAAAGAATCATCAGACTTCGTTGAGTAACTTTTCTCCGGATAGTAGTATATAGTCTTTCGTAATCTGATTCTTTGAAATCTGTCTTCTGGGAATAGAGTGTTTCTAATATCTTATTTCGCTGGCGGCGTTGCCTTTCCGCAGGCAATACCTCGTCTATATTTTTCGAGAATGTAATCAAACCTGCTTTGTCTCCCTTATTCAACGCCGTACTGCATACCATCAGAGTAGAATTTATTGCATAGTCGAGCAATGTCATTTCATTAAAGGGCATCTTCATAGTGCGTCCTTTGTCAATCAGACAATATACAGGCTGTGACTTTTCTTCCTGATATGTGTTCACCATCAACTGATTCATACGGGCAGTCGCCTTATAGTTGATCGTACGCGGATCATCACCTATTGTGTAATGCTTGATCTGGTCAAATTCAGTAGCATGTCCGATTCGCCGGATGCGCTTAATCCCATAATCAGTCAGGCGATGCGAAGCCGCCATCAGCTCATATTTGTGCATTTCGATGAATGAAGGGTAAACGGCTACATCTTTATGGTTGTCGAAAGTATACCGTCTGCTTATCAGCCGCAATATACCTGATACATATATATTTACTGCACCAAATTGATATATTCCGCGCTGAGTCGGGCGTAAATCATAATAGAATACCTCTGAGCGATCGGCACCTAATGTCATTTTGAACGAAAGATTTCTTTTCTGGAACTGGAATGGTACTTCTTCTACAATATTGATCCGTGCAGCAAAAGGATATCTGTTCGTAACCGTTATCGAAATCGTATTCTGATCACCATTCGATAATCTTTCAGGGCAATTGCGAGCTGCTACGATACCTTTCCTTTGTCTGTATACAGAAACAATATCCAGAAAAAGTAAGATAACTACTGCCATCAGCACGATTTGCATAAGGTAGTAGTATTCATCAAAAATAAAACATACAAAGAACCCCAGCACACATAAAGCAAGTGTGATGAAAAAACGATTATTCAGGTATAAGCCTTTGAAAAACCGTATTATCGGGGAACTTCCGCTTTGTCTATTAGCTGACATATAATTGTATCGGATGATGTACCATCCATTTCTTTCTCTGGTGTTAATATAATTCTGTGGCGAAGCACTGGTACGGCCATTTCTTTGATATCCTCAGGTGTAATAAAGTCGCGTCCTCTGATTGCAGCCAAAGCTTTGGATGAATTCAGGATTGCTAAAGATGCACGAGGTGATGCTCCTAATGTAATCCATGGGCTTTGACGCGTAGCGGAGACAATCTGAGCAATATACTCCAGCAAATGATGCTCCACTAACACTTTTTCTACTGCCTGCCTCAATGAGTTTAATTTATCTGCATTCAGAATAGGTCGTATATTCGTATCAATTGTCAATTCCCCTTTATTCTGGCGGTCGAGGATTGCAATTTCATCCACGATATTCGGATAATCTACCACAATCTTAAACAGGAATCGGTCAAGTTGCGCTTCAGGCAAACGATACGTACCTTCCTGCTCGATAGGATTCTGAGTAGCAATCACCAAAAATGGATAACCCATCTTGTATGTGGTTCCGTCATTGGTAACCTGTCTTTCTTCCATTACCTCAAACAAGGCTGCCTGCGTTTTAGCCGGAGAACGGTTTATTTCATCAATAAGAACAATATTGGAAAAGATAGGCCCTTTCTTAAATTCGAATTTAGCAGCCCCGGGCAGGAATATACTCGTTCCCAACACATCGGAAGGCATCAGGTCGGGTGTAAACTGGATGCGGCTAAAGCCGGCATCGATTGTTCTAGCCAGAAGTTTTGCCGATAAGGTTTTGGCTACTCCCGGAACACCTTCTACCAACACATGTCCGTTTGCAAGGATCGCAACAATCATTTGTTCTATCAACTGGTGCTGTCCGACAATGACCTTACCTATTTCGCTTTTTATCTCCTGAACGCTTTGGCTCAGTTCTGAGAAATCTATTCTCGATTGGAATTCAAAATCTGACATATCGTATTTGTTTATTTGTTTTTCACGTTTCTATAAAACTCTTCCAACAGGCTGTTATACTTCAAAAACATCTCATTGGATATATATGGTAGTATGCTAATATCTTTATATAAATAGAACAGTTCTGATAACTTTTCTTTTTCCATTCCCGATTTGGCACTTAAGACAGCTAAAAATTCGTCATCTATATTTTCTGTGGACATATAGTAGTGCTTTCGGATAAAATCCAAAAAATATGCCTGTCTCTTTTCGCCTATTGTCTTATAATCTTTCTTCCTGTAATACAGATTACTAATGGTTCCCAAGAATTCTAAAGATGAATTGACAAGAGGTTTTATCACTGGAATGATACGCTGTGTCCGTTTTGCCCTGAAAATCATAAATAACAAGAATCCGGCCAGTATAATATATAATCCTGTTCTTAGTGGAGGATTGTCCAGCAATACCCTTAAGCGATTATCTTCACCCCTGATCCCTTGCTTTTGGTATTCATCCCAGATTATCTTACTGTTCTGTGGCAAGTATGAGAGGCACCTGAAACCAAAATCATATTTTTCAGGTTTCAGCATATTTATATTCGAGAATGCTGTAGGAATAGTATGTAAGAAGAAGTGCCCTTTTCCATATTGCAGATCGATAAATACAGTATCGCCATCGTTATTTCTGGCCAAAGGTTGTACCGGATACGGGCAACTATCTGCATTTAGAGTCAGGCCTCTGTATATGTTTCCAATTCTATATTTTTTGTCAGGGAAATCTGATAAAGTATAAACTGTATCAGACTCATTTTTGTAATATAGGGTATGGCGGTTTATTTTTAGTGTATCCATCAACTGATAATCTAAATTCTCAGCCGATATAAATACATTATTCCCTAACCCGACAAAATCAAGTAAATATTCTAAATCTAGCTTGTCCAGACTGAAACGTTGATTAATGAAGATATATGAAGTTGTGTCTTTTATATTTTCCAGATCATAATACCATTCTGTCTGATTATAGTTAGTTAATAAGGTATCCGATTCAATATTTACTTCTAAATTATCTGTAGTATCTTCATCATAGTCCTCATCATCATACTCATACGTATCCGAATAACCACTATCATCAGAAGAATAAACATTGTCTTCATCCGGATAATATAGGTATTCCCCGTTTACTTTCTTCAGGTTATTATATATAGGAACCCTTGTTACCCTGATATTCTCTTTCTGAAATATATCACCTAACAGATCATATGTTATGTATGTACCATAAGGAGTCGTTTTGTTATTAAAGAAGACAGGACTCCAGTCCACAGGCTGCGGAGTTCTCGATTTTGCGAATGACAATCCGATAAGCAACAGGATAATCACCACGATCAGTGCTGTCATTTTCTTATCTTTCATTGGATATCATTTGATTAAAGTCATTCATCTGATTATATATAGCGGAAAATTGCTGGTCATCTACAGTGAATTCCCCATACCAGATATAATCGAAAATAAGAGTT
>JAITVH010000070.1 GCA_031285905.1 Prevotella sp. | reverse complement strand
CGACAATAAATATTATTCATCACTTAAGATAAAAAAAAAGTGGCTTTAAGATTTTAATTGTTTATTTTTGCTTTCTGTAAAATCGTAAATTATCAGTAATGATCTTTTTGGATACTTCTTCTATATTATCTGATGTGGTGGCAGAGAATCACCAACTAATTCCTGTTATCAACAGGTTTGGAATAAAATTGGGATTAGGTGATTATACTATTGGGGAGATATGCCGTTCAGAGAATATCGATACGGATTTTTTTCTGGTGATACTGAATACCTTTCTCAATGAAGATTATTTTCCTGAAAAGAAACTTCAAAAATTCGATATAGAGCTTATCATTAATTATATAAAGCAAACAGATGCTTATCTTATCCATTCCCAGCTCTACAACCTCGAAAAGCATTTGAATGCTTTCATTTCAATGAGTGATCCTAATAATTCTCAACTGAAATTGATAGGCAAGCTTTTTCGGGAATTTAAGAATGAATTGATAGAACAGACCGAACAAGGGATGGTAAAAGGGGAAGCACCTCTGGCTTTATTAACAGACCTGAAAAGCATTATTATAAAACATATATCGGGCAACTTTAACGAAAATATGTGTTATGCGGTTATTTTCACCATAGACAGCCTTCAGCACGATTTGGAAAAACAGAATCGTATCCGGGAGAAAATATTAAAGCTTATGATTGAAGCTTTGGGCGAATCAGAGATGCAGGATTTACAGGAACTGATAGCTGTAAGCCATAACCTGAAAATCAAAAAATCCCAAGCGCTTTCTCAACGGGAACTCGATGTATTACGCCTGGTTGCCTTAGGTTTCTTAAATAAAGAAATAGCCGACAAATTGAATATCAGCCTTAATACAGTGCTTACACATCGTAAGAATATTACAGCCAAGCTAGGTATAAAAACAGTATCGGGGCTTATTTTCTATTGTATAACACATGGATATATATCAGCTGATGAAATAGAAATTGAATCATAATATTTATGAAAAAACATAATAGGTTCTTATCATTCGAATTATTATTAGCCTTATTATTTATCATTGCCTTTTTTCTTCCCTGGCTCGATTGGGGCATGATTAAGGTGGTTGGCTGGGATATTCCAGACCTTCAAAAAAAGTTGACAAGAGTAACTAACTTCCTGAAGTTTTTTTCTAAGAATAAAGATTGGATTTATTCCACACATGTCGTTTATCTGATTCCTGCATTAAGCGTTGTTGTTATGGCTCTATGGCTGATGATCAGGCCTAAACTTTCGCGTATATTTTTATTGATTACCGGAGTATTCAGTTTGATAGTGGCGTTCAATCTTTTTTATAAATTACCGAAGGCCGGAAGCGGTGTATATCTGCTTTGTGCATGTGCTGTCGTTTCCATCGTTTATTGTATATACGCCTTTAGGAGAAAGAAAAAAGTGGAATCAGAGCCCGAACTGGAAACTGAGATGTTGGAAGAACCTCCAACGGGTATTGAAGAACCTAATGAATAAAGCCTACTTTACTGATTTTGTTGTTTTAAACAATTATTAAATATTATACTTGCTAACAATAGCAAAAAAATATAGATAAAGTTTGATTATAAAAAAAAGTTTATAACTTTGTGTCTGAATTTGAATTGAAAAAATGACAAATTGCTTTTTACATATCGTCCTCGTCATTGATATTCTCCTCGTCGGCCAGAATAAATGAGAAAGGTATGTATATAGAATAAGAAAATTATAAGGAATAAATAGATATAGACCTTTCTCACATATGGGAAAGGTTTTTTTTGTAAAAAATATACTAACAGATAGCTGATAGTAAAGGCTAAAAGCTAACAACCTATTAAATTATGGGATTCGAATTAAGAAGTTCAACAAGTACACAAGGCCGCCGTATGGCAGGAGCCAGAGCTCTATGGAGAGCTAATGGAATGAAGGAAGAGCAAATGGGGAAACCTATCATTGCCATTGTCAATTCTTTTACCCAGTTTGTACCGGGACATGTTCATCTTCATGATATAGGACAGAAGATAAAGGCTGAGATAGAGGCTTTAGGTTGCTTTGCCGCCGAGTTCAACACAATTGCTATTGACGATGGTATTGCTATGGGGCACGATGGAATGCTTTATTCTCTACCTTCCCGCGATTTGATAGCCGATAGTGTGGAATATATGGTAAATGCCCATAGAGCCGATGCTATGATATGTATCAGCAACTGTGATAAGATCACCCCCGGAATGCAAATGGCTGCTATGCGTCTGAATATACCTGCCATATTTGTATCGGGAGGCCCCATGGAAGCAGGTGAACTGGATAATCAACATCTCGACTTGATAGATGTGATGATTAAGGCTGCAGATAGTTCGGTATCGGATAGTGATATAAATGCTATCGAACGTTCGGCATGTCCTACATGTGGTTCGTGTTCGGGAATGTTTACAGCCAATTCGATGAATTGCTTGAATGAAGCGATAGGACTGGCTTTGCCTGGTAATGGGACGGTTGTTGCAACACATGCAAACCGTCTCAATTTGTTTAAACAGGCAGCAAAACAGATTGTAGAAAATACTTACAGATATTATAGGGATGGCGATGAATCGGTATTGCCCCGTAACATTGCTACCAAACAGGCTTTCCTTAATGCTATGACGCTGGATATAGCGATGGGTGGCTCTACTAATACAATCCTTCACTTACTGGCAATAGCACAGGAAGCAGAAGTAGATTTCACAATGGACGATATTGATAAGCTTTCGCGCAAAACCCCATGTCTTTGTAAAGTAGCACCTAATACTCAAAAATATCACATACAAGATGTAAACAGGGCAGGGGGGATTATCGGAATTTTGAACGAATTAAATAAAGGCGGCCTTATCGATACTTCTGTTGCACGGGTTGACGGATTAACCTTAGGGCAGGCAATCGGGAAATATGATATAACTAAAGCAAATCCTTTACCGGAAGCTGAGGCTTTATATAAGTCCGCACCGGGTAATAAGTTTAATCTGGTAATGGGATCACAGGATAACTATTATCCTACACTTGATACTGACAGAGTAAATGGTTGTATTCGTGATATCCGTCATGCTTATACTCAGGATGGCGGCCTTGCTATATTAAAGGGAAACATAGCTCTGAAAGGATGCGTAGTAAAAACAGCCGGAGTGGATGAGAGCATATTTAAATTCTCAGGCCCGGCTAAAGTATTTCATTCACAGGATGCCGCGTGTGAAGGCATTTTGAAAGATGAAGTGGTTGCGGGTGATGTCGTTGTCATTACTTACGAAGGACCTAAAGGTGGGCCGGGTATGCAGGAAATGCTTTATCCGACTTCATATATCAAATCGAAGCATTTGGGAAAAGAATGTGCATTGATTACGGACGGGCGCTTTTCTGGTGGAACATCAGGACTTTCCATTGGGCACGTTTCTCCCGAAGCGGCTTCCGGTGGAGCAATAGGGTTAGTTAGAAATGGTGATATAATAGAGATAGATATACCAAACCGCTCAATTAACGTCCGACTATCAGACAATGAACTGGATGCCCGTATGATAGAAGAGATGGCAAAAGGAAAAGATGCATTCAAACCGAATCGCAACAGGGTAGTATCCAAAGCACTGAGAGCATATGCCAGCATGGTAAGTTCGGCAGATTTGGGTGGAGTAAGGATTATTGAATAAAGGACAAATTACAGTTTCTATGCAAAGCGATATAGATCAGGTTTCACAATTGGATGATATAATAGAAGATAGGGTATATTATACCACTTTCTTTGGCGATTCCGCAGATTATTATCAGGAACGGTACGATAGATTTTTAAGGGGAGAAAAGTTTATCTTTAATTTTTATGCTTTTTTATTTGGTGTTTCCTGGTTGGCATACCGTAAACTTTATCCCGAAGCCATAATTCTCTTCTCGGCTACACTCATAGTTGATGTTATTTTATTGCTCTTTTTCGATCTTTTTAATAACTCATTATTGTCCAATTTTACTATGCTCCTTTGGGCTGGAATAGCAGGATACTTGGCTAATTATATTTACTTGAGGAAAGCGCAGCGTACTGTAATACAGGCAAAAGAGGTGTATACCAATACCGGAGAGCAACAGGATTATTTGGAGAGAGAAGGGGGTACATCCTATATTGGATTGATAGTTATTGGTTTTTTTTATTTAATGTTCATTGTTGGATTGTTTTTCTTCTACGATTATATAAGAGATTTTTTTACAGGAAATAATTAAAGATATATATGGACAACAACAAAATAGCAGGACGGGAGGCACTTATCAAATCGTTATTGGATGAGGGTGTAGATACTATATTCGGATATCCCGGAGGACAGATAATACCTGTTTTCGATGCTTTATATGATTATAAAGACAAGATAAATCATATTCTTGTTCGCCACGAACAGGGAGCTACACATGCAGCACAGGGGTATGCACGTACATCGGGCAAAGTGGGCGTAGCTCTGGTAACATCAGGGCCGGGGGCTACTAATGCTATTACGGGAATAGCTGATGCCATGCTCGATAGCACTCCTATTGTTGTTATTGCCGGACAGGTGCCATCTACCCTGTTAGGGAGCGATGCTTTTCAGGAGGCTGATATTGTGGGTATTTCACAGCCTATTACCAAATGGGCATATCAGATAAGGAAGGCTGAAGATATACCATCGGCTGTTGCCCGTGCATTTTATATAGCATCCTCGGGACGTCCGGGGCCGGTTGTACTGGATATCACAAAAGATGCTCAAAACGGATTACTGGAATATAGTTACAAAAAAGAAACATTCATTCGCAGTTATCAGCCGAAGCCGGATGTTAAGGATTCCGAAATTGAAGTAGCTGCTCAGATTATTAATGAAGCAAAGAAACCTTTGGCCCTGATAGGGCAAGGGGTTATTTTGGGAAAAGCTGAAAACGAATTACTCGCGTTTCTCGAAAAATCGGGGATACCTGCTGCTTCTACTATATTGGGATTATCTGCTATTTCCTCTGATCATCCATTAAATATCGGTATGCTGGGTATGCATGGCAATATTGGCCCCAATCTGAAAACAAACGAATGTGATGTATT
>JAITVH010000131.1 GCA_031285905.1 Prevotella sp. | reverse complement strand
AACAGATGTAACACTTTCCAGATATTAGCTAATAGCCATTAGCTCTTAACCTTTTTTATATCTTCCTCCTCGTGGCTTTGCTACCCCCTCTCCCTTTGGAGAGGGTTGGGGTGAGGTAGAATTTAACTAAAAGGTAACAGAAGTAACAGGTTTTCATCAATTTTTTCAAAGATCTTTTTTTACTTTAATTTCATTGGCACATCGGCACATTAGCAAATTATACCATTGATATACTATAGATAAATCCGAAAAATAATCTTAACAATACTTTTACTTCCCTTCAATAATCTCTATCGCCTTCTCTATCCATACATCCCTCCCCTCTCTGATATCGTCCACAGTAGGCGACACTTCCACGTCTATCTTCACCCCTTTGCGCTGCAGTATTTCCCATCGTGGATAATACGCCCCCAGCTGAGTATATTTAAAATCAATATTTCCGGGTAGTCTTACTTCACATATATTCCCATTTGCTCCGGCCGTCTGCCTGCCTATTATTATACTGTTAGGCGCAAGGCGGTGCATCATTGCGGCTGTTTCACCTGCACTCTGTGTATGCTCATTTACCAGTATCACTACCTTACCTTTATAGTTAGCCTCTTTCTCCGTTTCAGGTATTACATCATATCCCGGCATTGTGCTGTAATTGCCCGGGTAGGAATGGTCATTCTCGGATATCCACAGCGGATATTTTGACAATAACAATGGGGATACGTATCTAATGTATTCCTTCGGGTATTTTCTCAGATCGATAATAAGACCTTTAGAATTCATATTATTTTGCACCAAATCCTTGTTTTCTCCGGCGCTTTTGGTATCATCCAGATGTATAATATCCTTTTTATCCAGATCATAATCTTTCCATGATTTTCTCCCTGTTATCGTCTCAATACTTCTAAAGTCGGTCATGTCCGTCGTAATCTTTTCCTTACCTCTTTGTATTCTGATATTTAATTTATCGGCAGTGGTCTTCAATAAATAAGGTATTGTATTTCTATACAGCCCGTTTTTGTTAGAGGCAATCGTATATGGTTTCATTTCCCCTATTATCGCATCCACATCTTTTCCCTCTACCTCTAAGATAATATCGCCTCGATGAATGTATTGGCTGTTGGAGGTCTCCACTACAACCAATCCCTCTGCTGATCGGATTAATTCAACGGGGACCCTTTTCCTCATAAACCGACGGCCTATCGGAGTTTCCGCCAGTTTATCGCCTTTAATATTGATATAACCATGCGAGTCATCTATTTTGGCGGCAAGTTCCAGTATGGCCAGTTCATATTCTGCCTGATCTTTAGCACTAACAAACTTAGGGATAAATTCCTTTAGAAGCGTTTCCCACGGGATATCGGTATAGTGTGTATAGGGGAAACAATATTCGATCATATTCCATAGCCTGAATAATGTGAGGATGCGGAATCCCTGATCATACCATTCTATATTTTCGTATGCGCGCTCTGCGCTAATCGGCGTTCTAGCACCCGATTTATGCAGCACCACATAGTAATTGATTTTTTTGCTTCGTTTGGCACTCTTTATCTGTTGCAGCTTCGTTATAAGTTCATCATCAAACAGGCTTTTATCTTGCAGCCAGCCCAGATCGACAAAACGGGTATACTGCGCAGAGTCTGTAATGGTGTAATCTGCCGTTTCTTTTATCTCGCCATATTTATCGATCCATTTGTTCAACAGTTTATTTCTTTCCTCTTTATTCTTTGTGTCCGCTATCTCCGGCAATATCCTGAACAGCTCAAAGTCCCAGTTATAGTTTCCTTGCGTCACTTTAGGATGATAGTATTTCAGGAAACCCCACACTTTGCCTAACACTTCCAGATTTTCTGCCATCTGTGGGGTCAATTCTCCCAGTAGAATATTAGAAGCGTTGTTAAATTCATAATCCTTTTCGGCAGGATATTCCCTGTTGATAAGATCAGAAAAAGGAATATCGTCGATCTTTGCCTGACAGCCACTGATCGACAACTCGGTGTCGCCGTGTACTTCGATAAAGAACATTGCTTCATCCACGCTTTCTTTAACAGGAACTTTAATCTCGAAATCCTTCCATTGCAAGTCATCACCGGGTTCTATTAGTATAGTGTCAAAACTCATTTGTTGGAATATCATAAGGTGCGTTTTCGCATCTTCCGACTTTTTCATCCGGTATTTTCCTGAAACAGAGATCGAGTTACCTTCAATGGTTGACAAGTCGAAACGGAACAATGCGATTGCTACCTTTAGAGTATCCATTTCAGTAGGAGTCAACTTTAATGATTTTTCTCCTTCATAGAGATTTAAAGTATCTATTGTAATATCTCCCGCCATTCTAGCCCATGTATTGTTAGATAAGTGATAACTGTCGAGTGGAAGCACTTTCCCTTCTTCGATTATCATCGAATTGTCCTTTTTTTGTTCACAGGATACAAGGGTGAAGACGAGGAGCGAAATTATCAATAGTATTCTGTTCATAGCATATAAGGTTAATCTGTTAATAAACAAGACCTCTAATTTAGATAAAAAAAACAGTAGTCGATTTAAGGAAAGGCCTTTATTTCAACTACTGATCTATATTTATGTTTGTAAACTAAAAATCCACATGATCGGGATCCGGCCCGATACGCATATTTTTATTCAGGGAGTTTATTGCTTTTATATCTTCATCGGTCAGGCTGAAGTCGAAGATGTTCAGGTTCTCAGCCATGCGTTTCTCGTTCGCCGACTTAGGGATAGTCACCACGCCTCGCTGATAGTTCCAGCGAAGGATGATCTGGGCAGGCGACTTGGAATATTTCCCGGCCAGTCCTGTTAATATTTTTTCATCGAGCAACCCTGTCTGATTTGCTGCAAACTGGCTCCAAGCCCCGGTTCTTATTCCTGCTTTTTTGCAATAGTTCAGATCATCTTCCTGAATAAGGTATGGATGAAGTTCGATCTGGTTGACGGCCGGAGTTATCTTCGATTCTTTTGCCAATGCTTCCAGATGGTGCGCTTTGAAGTTGCTTACGCCGATTGCCTTCACTTTGCCGGTAGCATAGATTTCCTCAAACTTTTTCCATGTCTCGATAAACTTCCCTTCCACAGGCCAGTGAATCAAGTACAGATCTATATAATCGATATCCAGTCTCTTCATACTGGCATCAAAAGCCTCTTTCACCTTGCCGCTGCGCTGATCGTCGTTCCACATCTTGGTGGTGACAAAGATTTCTTCGCGCGGAATGCCCGATTTTCTAATGGCTTTCCCTACCGCTTCTTCGTTCAGATAGTACATGGCAGTATCTATATGGCGATAGCCAACAGACAAAGCTGTTTCCACTACCCTTTCAGCCTCTTTATTGTCCTCTATCCTGAACACACCCAGTCCTACCCATGGCATTTCCACGCCGTTGTTCAATTTCACTTTCTCCATACTTTCATCGTTTTTAAATTTACTACCTGTAAAATTAACAAATATATGGGTTCATTGTTCCTTTTTGGAGAAATCATCGTCATAAATAAGTTATTGATAATAATTATTGCAACATTCGCACTGTCATCCTGAGGCACGAAGGATCTCGCCTCTCCAATTCAAGACAAGTACGAGATGCTTCCTTCATCAGTATGGCAAGAATGAAAATAATGTCGCAATAAATTTCTATTAACCCAAATAGCCGGAAAGCGTTTTGTACGCTGTCATGTCAACATTCTCTGTCCTCAATCGTTATAACTAATATTATATTTTGTACCTTTGCAATTCTTAAAAAAGATAAATATTATGGATTTAAATATTAATCTGACACAAATACTGAGTGCTTTTGTTGTTCTGTTTGCCCTGATAGACGTGTTAGGTTCGGTACCTATCTTCCTTAATTTTCAGAAAGATAATAAGGATGTGAATCCCGTGCAGGCGGCCGTCTATTCATTTATCATAATGACAGCTTTCCTATTTGTGGGAGATTGGGTATTAAAATTGTTCAATGTCGATGTTTCTTCTTTTGCCGTAGCCGGTGCATTAGTTATATTTATAATCTCCATTGAAATGATCTTCGGCGTCGAAATCTTTAAAAATGATGCTCCCGGAGGTTCGAGAACGCTTGTACCGATTGTATTTCCCCTAATTGCAGGGCCGGGAACATTCACCGCCTTGCTTTCCATGCGTGCTGAGTTTTATGTATCCAATATTATCATTGCCCTGTTTCTGAATATGATTATCGTCTTTCTTGTCCTCCGTTATCTGAAAGTCGTTCAGAAAATAGTCGGGATTAGTGGAGTATATGTCATGCGTAAATTCTTCGGTATTATATTGATGGCTATTGCAGTGAAGTTGTTCACTTCCAATATTAATGCGTTACTGGCCAGCCTGCAATAAGGTTTCACAGTTGTTTTCTCTTTCTCCATACCTGATAGGAGTTCACAATATTTTGCCACAAGACATACGCTCCCGGGCCGATGGAAGATATCGGGTTGAGAAATGTTTGAGCCATCCATATAGCGAGCACGGTATTCTTCTGTCCAAGCCCCTGCCCTCCGGCTATGGTGTTGTCATACCTGCGCCCAATGGCGCGCCCTGTTAAAAATTGGGATATACAGATAATAAAGGAGACAACTGCAATGGATATCTCCACTATAAATTTCGGGTCTTCTTGATCAATGATAAATTGTACCGTTTTGCCGGTAATGATTGTCAGGGCGATTGACCAGAGATAGAACGATATACTTTTCCTTTTTTGTATTTCATAATGTACCCTAGGCAAAAGCTTTTTCAGCAATATGGCTCCTATTAACGGAACAAACAAAAGAACAAACACACGTTGGAATACAACCCATAGCGAGTCGGTAAAAGACGATGCCTCCACCTCTCCTACCATGGCAAACATCAGGGGCGCAACGACAACAACAGCCATATTACTCAGCAGGCTGTAAGCTGTCAGGCTCTCCACATTACCACCCAGCATTCCTGTAATAACAGGTGCAGACGTGGCCGTAGGCGCGAAAACACATACCATAGCCGCCTGCGCAAGAATATGGTTGACAGGCAATAAGAGAAAATAGATAAGCACCGATGCACAAATCTGTATTGCAAGCAGAATAATATGCAAACGCGAAAAACGGATACTTTTAATGGAGATATTGCAATATGTAATCAGTAGCATCATTGCAATAAGATAAGGAGTCAGAAAGGCAAGCCCATCCATGTACTGATGAAATACGATGCCCGTTATCATGGCAATAGGCATCATATACGATTTTATCTTATTCAGCATTTTCCTCAAATATAAGAAGCAACAAAGGTAATAAAATAAGAAGTTTTAGTATTTTTGTCATCCATATTTTTATCTACAAACAATGAAGTATTACAGTACGAATAAACAAGTCGCAGGAATTAATTTACAGGAAGCTGTGGTAAAAGGGCTGGCCTCTGACAGAGGGCTTTATATGCCTGATGAAATAAAACGGTTGCCGCAATCTTTTTTTGATAATATAGAAAACCTGAGTTTTCAGGAAATAGCATACACTGTTGCAGATGCATTCTTCGGCGAAGATATTGAAGCCGACACATTGAAAGATATCGTGTATGATACACTCAGCTTCGATACCCCGGTGGTACATGTAAACGATAATATATACAGCCTCGAACTTTTTCACGGGCCAACACTAGCATTCAAGGATGTGGGTGCACGTTTTATGGCAAGGCTTCTTGGCTACTTTATAAAAAAGCAGGAACAAAAAGACGTAAAGGTACTGGTCGCCACATCGGGCGATACAGGCAGCGCGGTTGCTAACGGCTTTTTGGGTGTGGAAGGTATTCATGTATATGTACTTTATCCCAAAGGGAAAGTCAGCCAGATACAGGAATGCCAGTTTACCACATTGGGACAGAATATCACAGCAATAGAAATAGACGGAACTTTCGACGACTGCCAGGCACTGGTTAAGAAAGCATTTCTCGATGAGGAACTAAATGGTAAGCTTAACCTGACTTCTGCCAATTCTATCAATGTAGCGCGTTTCCTGCCTCAGTCGTTTTATTATTTTCACGCTTATGCCCAGTTGAAAAGGCAGGGAAAAGAAAAAAATGTTGTCTTTTGTGTGCCGAGCGGAAATTTCGGGAACATAACAGCAGGGCTTATAGCTAAACGTATGGGACTCCCTGTTAAGCGATTTATTGCAGCTAATAACAGCAATGATATATTCTATGAATATTTGCAGACCGGGAAATATAATCCACGCCCGTCTGTGCATACAATAGCCAACGCTATGGATGTGGGTGATCCCAGCAACTTCGCACGTATACTCGATTTATACGGTCATTCGTGGGAAAAGATCAAAAGCGGGATTTCGGGATATTGGTACAGCGATGATGCGATCAGAAAAACACTAAAAGGGACTTTCGAAAAGACAGGTTATTTATTAGATCCTCACGGGGCATGTGGTTATCAGGCACTAGCTGACAGCTTAACTGTTGATGAAACAGGCGTATTCCTCGAAACAGCCCATCCTGCTAAATTTGCTGAAACTGTGGAAACGATTATTGGCAAAGATATTGATATTCCTGAAAAGCTGAAAGCCTTTATGAAAGGGGAGAAACAAAGCGTGAATATGACCAAAGACTTTGCAGATTTTAAAAGCTTTCTGCTTCAATAGGGGTACCCCAACCTATAAGCTAACGGCGCAGGGCTAAAGCGCCAATGACGCAAAGCGGCAAGATTTATTCTCTCTTGTTGGGCGTCAGCCTTCCGTGCATTAGTTCCGCAAGCGGGAACCTGTCCGGCGAAGGTGGCGTAGATGCAAATGGGCGAAGCCGTTTGTTTGCATCAGCCAACAAGCCGCTGACAGGTCGCAGAGGGACGAAGCTCTAGCCTTTTGCTTCCTTTTGTGCAATGTCAAAAGGGAGGTCAAGCCCGGGAGGGTGCGACAGTATTAAACAAAGGGTGAAAACTTCTAATATAGACTGGTTTTATATTAAAATAGCATGACATTAAAATCTAACTATTAATTCAAATTATTAGCTAAACTTTACATCTCTTTTTCTATGCCGAATCTCTCGGCAGAATGGTGTACATCTTTCGGTTCTACATGGATAACAATATCATAAACGTCCTCTATCAGGTCTTTAATGCTTTGTTCCACTTCTTCGGCTATCACATGGGCTTCATTCAGGGTTATGTCTCCATCCGCTTCTATATCGAGGGCGATCATATACAGGTTTCCTATCTGCCGCGATCTCACCCGATGGGGATTGCATGCTCCCGGAACCCGTTCTACAGCCTCAAATATCTTGTCATACACCGATTCGTCTTTCACTCCGTCCATCAGTTCCACATTCGATTCCATAAAGATGGTGACTGATGACTTGATAATAAACAAGCTTATTATTAAACTGGTGACAGAGTCCAGAATAGGTAATCCACAAATAAAGGTGAACGCCAGTCCAACCAGCACTCCGGCAGAAATAATAGTATCGTTACGCATATTGACGGCATTTGCCTTCAACAACGAACTGTTTATCCGTTTGCCCTGCCTGTATTGATAGACAGACAGCAACAATTTGCCTATAATAGAGAAAATGGTAACATATATCGCCATAGTTGCCGGCATAGCCTTAGACTCGGAAGATATAAGGGAATCGATTGACGAAAAGAGCATCTGCACTCCGGCATAGAAAATAACCAATGAAAGTATCTTAGTGGCTATACCCTCAGCTTTTTCGTATCCATAAACATATTTGCGGCTTGGCGGACGACTTACAATGCTGGCAGTAAAAATCATTACGATAGAAATAACCACATCTGTAGCAGAATCTATACCATCCCCGACTACTGCCAAACTACCTGCCGTGAAGCCGATGATTATTTTTGATGAAGATAAGATAAAATTCCCTATTGTGCTGATCCACGAAGTCTTTGTGAGTATCCTGTTCTTGTCGGTATGGCTGTCCATAAATGGGTTTACTAATTTTCTAAAGCAGATTACAAATATAAATCAATTTGATATAAATCAAGGTTAAATTATTCTTTATTATGGATGAATAGTGATAGTCATAAGATACCTTCCTTAAACAATTTAATATTTAACATAATTTAAGCAAAATAACTCCATTATTTTCTAGCGAATTTATCTATAAGTGTAATGGCCATTACAGAGTTAATATATTTTATAATTAAAAAAAAATCAAATGAAAGAAGTAGATTTAAAAAGTATAGACAAAGTAGAAAATTTGGCTATAAGAGGAATCAGTCCTGAAAATGCATTTATTACAGCAAGCTATAGTTCCGGTTCCGGATCAGGAATTCCTTTCGGCCCTGGAACTCACTGTAGTAAAATGTTAAAGAATACACCTTTTACATTTATGCCGGATTACGAACATATGGAAATAAATTGTCCTCAGGAAACACGACTTTTATATCTTAAATTTGATACTACTTGGGGGGATGGAGAAATCCGGGTAACTAATTATATAAACACTTATAAAACAGATTATAACGGATATTTAACAATTCCAATAGCAGAGAACGAACCAAAGTTTTTTTGGGTCTATAGGACAAACAGACAAGCGACTATAAATGGATATGCTGCTTGTTATGCGTGCAACTCTGGTTCAGGCTCTGGTTCAGGTTTTTAAAATAAAAGCCCTGAATATGATTAAGTAAATAGCCTTTAAAAAGGCAGACCGAAGTCTTTTATGACTTCGGTCTTTTTTATCTGCTTCCCGACTGGTATTTATCTAAAGACAGGAATTATTTCTTCTCATTCAAAAGCTTTTCCAGAAGCTTGCTTTTTTCTCTTTCCAGCTCAAGCATGCGCTCATATAGGGCTTACTTTTCCTTATTCAATTCAAGGATTTGCTCTATTGGATTATTATTCAATATATTATCCCCATCAACTTTACCAACATTACTGCTCCCTTTTTCAAATGTATTATTTTCTATATTAATATTTAATGGTTCTTCCGTAAGGTTCTTTATCAATTCTGGTGAAACATTTAATATTGCTCCTATCTTATTTATAATCTCATCATCGAGCGCTTTCTTCTGCTCATAACTGGAGACGCATTGCTGAGTCACATTCAGATAATCGGCAAGTGCTTCCTGCTTAATGCCTAGCGTTTCGCGGATGCGTTTAATTGCACGTCCGTGATGAGTATTGGGTTGATGGTTTATTTCCATGAGATGCTAATTATTTGATCAATAAACGCAAATGTATAAAAAATCAGCGATAATACACCATTGTAATTACAAAGAGATTTGTTGTAATTACAACAAGGCTTTTGTACGATTTAGGGATTATTTCGGATACAGAAATACACTATAAACTTCTAGACTTTTTCTTTTTTCGATTTATTGACAGATTTTCTCTCTTTGGGTTTCAATGAAGATTTAGTCTTATATTCTTTTATATATTTACTTATTTCCATTTTATCTTCTTCTGTCACAATCTCACTTTCTATAGCGAAATCAACCCCCTTCGGTTCTTTTATATATCCCATAATGCTATGATTTAAAATATTTTTCAACTAAAAACTTTGCGGAGTGAGTAGGAATAATCATTCTTTGGCCTCCAATATGAACAGCACCCAATGTCTTTTCGTAATGTTCTATTAATTTTGTTTTTGACATAAATGCAACAAACCCATCAAGATCATGCTGAAAAGATAACTTACAAGCAAATGCGACCAAATTACCTGCAACGCCCTCATACATTTTACTCTTTCCTAAATTAAAAGGTGCATTTTCTAAAAGGTTTATAAATACATGATCTGATTCTATTGAAAGGCTAACAGCACCCTGTACCACATTCGGATTGTTTATAATAGTAAGTTTATAAACATCTCTCTTATTATCATTCAATTCTTTCTTCCAATCGAAAAGCCAGCCATTCTTTTTTGTCGTTACTTTCACATCCTTTAAAGTAAACCGGGTTACTTCGGTAGGAAAACTATCGCCTGTAACTATATTTTGTATAGAGTTTGTCAACTTGTCGATA
Organism: Prevotella sp.; assembly: GCA_031285905.1. GTDB lineage: Bacteria > Bacteroidota > Bacteroidia > Bacteroidales > Dysgonomonadaceae > Dysgonomonas. Next base: position 6,626 of record JAITVH010000131.1, on the reverse strand, counting down.
ACAAAATCCAGATATATTTTCCCTTTACTTTTCATAATGTAAATATACTAAAAATCATAGAAATAATCAATAGTATAGGGTAATAGCAGATACCTCTGCCCTATCATTGTAATTACAAAGAGATTTGTTGTAATTACAACAGGGCTTTTGTACGATTTAGGGATTATTCTTTCTTATTTTGTATGTAGTATTGTTTGCGGGCGAAAGATTTTTCGCCCCTACTCCCTGTTATAATAGAGTTTATAATGTGGTTATATTCAGTTGTTTTTATTGCCCTGCCTTTCAAGGCAGGGAGTATTAATGTCACAAGAAAAAGACTTTAGTCAAAACCTTTTGGCTTAAGCCATGTATACTGTTTGATTTTTCGCCCCCAGCTAAAGCAGGGGGCAACTAATATATTAACAATGAAATACATATAATCTTATTCAATATAAGTTCAAATAACTATTATTGATTAATTTAATAGATGACAGATGATTACATAATACTATTATAAAAAGAAATATTAATTTTGTATTGTAAGATACAAATTGATATAGCGTTTTGTGTTGATTCTCGTCTCTATCCCGAATCTGGAAAATTCATAATTGACAACAGAAATCAACAATGAAGCGTCCTTATATATAAAATATAAGGGCGTGGACATTGTTTATTGTTGTCAGGGTCTTTCCAGAACCCGGGGTGAGGTAAACTAATGTTCCACGCTTCTTTTATTTTATATCATTTGTATGAAAGACTCCAACCTGAATACTTACAAAACTACACTACTTTTCAATCTTCTGTTCCAGAGCCTTGGTAAGACGAAAGAAGAGATACTCAACACTACTCCCGGGGAGATAATATTCGACACCGATCTTAGTTTGGAAATACGAATGGATATCGCAAATCTGGGATGCGAATTTGAGGACGGCGTTTGCGTTACTTCTTACCTATTTTTTTCCCGAAGAAGGGATATAGATATAATAAAACATTATTGTGATGATACATTTGTCCGCATCAATTATTATAGCTGGCACTATATGCCGAAATATTCAGATACACAATACCTGATACGGTATCACCAGATAAAAAAGGTAAGGAAAGACGACAAAAGCCTCAAGGTTTTTGAATGCTTGGCTGATACTATTTCTCGCGAAGTTAGAAAGTAAAGAAAAGACCCATATTCAAAGCGCTGTTCCCGAAGTTTTTCCTCACTTTTCCACCCATAGAATAAGGCAGGAAGTGATATTCGAGGAAGCAGCCCACTTTCTTATGCTGAATACTGACACCGCCATGCAGGTCGAGTGTGGTTATGGATTCCCATTTACTCTCTTCTTCGTCCCAGTATTCTTTTTCTAAGTCAGTTTCCAGTACATTGCAACCGATACCTACATATGGTTTCCAATATACGTTTTTCGCTACTTCCTGTATGTAGTGGAAGCGGAGAGCTATATTGACCATTAATGTGGTTTTTGTCTCATAGGCGTAGTTATTGTCGATAAAAGAAAAGTTATTCTTGCTGACAGGCAGGGCAAGATCGACCCCAAGATCGAGTTTAAACTTCTGCTTGATAATTCCCCCAAAGAAGATCCCGACAGACGGAGCAGCCTTGAAATTCTTGCTTAACGCACCGACAGGAACCCAGCTTCCCAGACGAACGTCAAATATGGCGCGGCTAAGATCTTCATCCCATTCACTATCCCAACCCGATTCCTGCACCTCAGGCTTATATACCGGCTTGAAAGCATTGTCGGGTAGTTGTGGTATACTCATTACTTTTTGCAAAAGGGGAGTCAGGTAATAGTCATTCTGGTCAAGGCCCGAATTGGTCATCACACAACTCACATAATATCCATTTACTTCCTGCACCACATAATAAACGATTAAGGGCTTATTATCTGTCTGATAAACGATACGGTGTGCCCACGAAGGAATATTGATAAACATGACCTCTATATCTTCCTCATAGAGGATAGCTCCATTCAAGGCGTTGTTGGCATCTATCCGGTTGTTAATATCCAGATTAGCGCTTTCGAAAGAAGAAAACTCCGACCAGCGGATATGTCCGTTGTCACAGTCAAGGTTCCGGGGCGCTCTCCATTGGCAGTTAGAATCCAGACCAATGGTTTTGCCTGCCATGGTGATAGACGGAGTATGCCAGTTCTTTGATATGTAGGCTGATAAACCGTTTGCCAGATAGGCTTTCGATACTTCCTGTTCGAGAATGATATCCCGTTGGTTGAGCGTCTGGAATAGTAATATAGTCAACTCACCGTCCGCTTTCTTGAAAATGTAACATGCCTGATTGGTTTTTACTTTGGTCTTCTCACCCATAGGCAACTCAGATTCGATGATCTTGTTTTCCGTCCCGAATTTCTCTTCCGAGTATTCGGCTAATACGGTATTCAGATTGAGCAGGCCTTTGATCGATTTAATTGTTCCGTCATTGTTCAGATATCCTTTGTAGGGAATGATGGAAATGGAATAACCGCTCATTTCCAGTTCCACCTCTCCGTTGCTGTTTTGTAATCCCTGAAGCCCGGACAAGTCATAGTTTTGTGAAAATGAAAGCAAAGAACAGAAAAACAATGTGATTATGATAGTGATAGATAGTTTCATATGCCTTTTGTTTTGTTGTTTTCCAAATATAGTTTTTTCCGGTGATCATTTATTAATAATAACGAAATAAATAAGAAAAAGTAACAAAGAAAATGTAGGATGTTATCTAAAAATCTAAAATTGCATATATAATAAATATGAAAAGTGACCGAAATCTTTTACGGTCACTTTTCGTATAATGAATAGATTTTATCAGCAGTAGTTTAGCAGAACCTTTGTGTTACCACAATACAGTTTCTCCTATTTTAATTTCGCATCCATCTACAATCGCATATACATCCCAGCTATAACTTTCGTAGAATGCCGGGAATGAATCTGTTTGGCTCCCAATCATCCACACATTACATTTGCCATCAACATTACTGAAAGCACCGGATCCAGGTTCAAGCCATGTCACATTCCATGTTAAGTTCCGGACATCCTTAAGCCTAATGGTATAGCAAAGTCCTTCCGGCCCTCTTACAATACCCCATTTCTTCGATCCCCATGACGTTGGTTTTTCAAAAGTGAATGAGGCACTTGTAACTCTTGTTATACCGGTAACAGCTGTTCTTGAAGATACGCAATTAGTATTAGGAATATAAGCTTCGGCATACACTATTGTATAAGATCCGGATATAGTTAAAGTTTTTCCCTCTCCTAATAATGTTCCTCCGGATAGCGCAGAATACCAACGTACACTTGCCCCGGAACTGGCGGTGGCAGTTGCTGTCGGTGAGGCACATGGGGTACCTATCGTAGAACTTGTAGACGTTATTGTCGGAGTAGCATATATAGTTGCGGTTACCGCTGTTCTGGACAAGCTGTTACATTGTGTCGTACTGTTGTATGCTTCAACATAGTAAGTACTCGATGTGCTTACTGTATAAGTATTTCCTGTGGCAATAGGTGAACCACCCGACGATGCACTATACCACCTCACTACATCTCCCGAACTGGCAACAGCCTGAAGTGTAACTGAACCACAGCCGGCAGCCGATGTTACGCTGGTAATAGTAGGCAAAGCAGCAATCGTTGCTGTGACTGCTGTACGGGATGCGCTATAACACTGAGTGTCACTGTTATAAGCCTCAGCATAGTAGGTGCCGGAAGTGTTGACAGTATGATTATCTCCTGCCTTGACAGATGTGCCTCCTGTTGGTACAGTATACCAATTTATTACTGCTCCCGGAGTAGCTGTGGCTTCGAGGAAGATAGTACCGCAACCGGCGGTTGTGGTAGTGCCGGTAATTTCGGGCAGGCTGTTGACTGTAGCCGTAACCTTGATCCTTGGCGAAGAGACGACATTTGTATTGCTATTATAGGCCTCAATGTAATAGTCTGTAGTTGCACTTATTGATGGTGTGACAAAGCTATTGCCCTCCGCCAGTTTGTTGCCTCCCGTAAGGGCATCATACCATCGGATAATGGCTCCCACTGTAGCCGTAGCAGATAAAGTAACTGATCCTGATCCACAAACAGAGGCTCCGGTATAACTTTCTATAAAATCACTGACATTGACAACGATTTCTTCACTTGGTATGCCGCAGGTCAGAGGTAAGCACGCAGCCTTTACCACACAACGGTAGATATATCTCCCTCCTGCATTTTGAGTATGGGTTAATGTGGCATTATTCACAGCCGGAATAACGGCATTCCATACAGAACCATTATCGGTGCTGTATTCCCATTCATAAGAATAGGTATTTCCTCCGCTTGTTGTCACCGACAATGTAAAAGTCTCGTCAACATCAACAGTTATATTATTTTGCATGGCAACTACATCAACCACACATACATCACCGTATAAACCCAGGTTTACCCATCTGGAACCTGTCCATGTCATGACCCCTGTCCCCAAACATTCATTCATGTTATACACAGTCAGGCCCACATGTACGACATCCATATCATCTTTTTTTTGAGGATTATCATAATTGGTATTTGCAATCCCCGATCCGGGAGAAGTTTCGAACATAGGATAAAGCCGGTCGATTATGGTGAGATGTACGCGGGGAAGCATAAGTCCTCTGGTAGCATTGGTCAATTCACTGTCTTCTTGTTTTTCTTTTAAGTCAAGTAAAGCTCCGGTTTTAGGTTTTATTTCCGAACCTATAGTTACTTGAGGCGTTACAGCAACCGGGACTTGCAGCAACATCAGAAATATAATAAAAATCTGGCGATTGTTATTTTTCTGCTTTGTATCAGTTTGTTTCATAGTGTGCGTGTGTGCTATCGCTCATAAAGAGCTGATTCAAAGATTGTTTTATAATTAGTATTATGTCGTTTTCGGTAGCTTGAAGTACTGGGCAAGCCTTTTCTTCAGAATGTTTCTGGGTTAAATAATAAGTCTGTAATGTTCCTGAAGTTTATTTTAAAGATAATTGCATTAGTTATTATACAAAAGAGAGGGTTTCACCTTATCAGATTAAACTCTCTCCACATGTTGCCAAAATTACAAAAATATTTTAACCGTTTCAATTTTACTTATCATTTTTTTATCTCGCCCTAATTACCGAAGATAGGTATTTTAATTATGCACAATATTATCTGGTTCGGAAGACGTTTATATCCCCGCCTTTTTTGTACTTTATACCGTCCGATCCTTCCGCCTCTATTGCATAAAAATAAACTCCGGTAGGGACATATCTCCCATTGTGCTTCCCGTCCCATCCTTTGGCCGGATCAGTCCATTGGTAGAGTTTAATACCCCAGCGGTTGAAAATGGTGCATTTAAACCTGACCAACGACTTATAGGCTACCCGGAATTCATCATTCGAGCCCGGAGAATCGCCCGGAGAGAAATAATTGGGAACATCGAGGAATGACTCGGAAATATTGAAGCTTACGCTTGTAGTATCTGCACAGATCGAAGACTGATCGGCAACCTCGAGCCTGACAGTATAGCCTCCTGCACGCTCGAAAGTATATTTAATGTCCCTGTCAGTATATCGTGCAATGGGATTTTTCATATCGGCCTGATTATATATAAACCACGTATAATAACCCGTTATAGGCTCATTCCCGTATCCGTAGAAATGTATGGTAGCAGGAGCCGACCCTCCGAGATCTGACCCGTCGGTTATCTTTTCATTGGCTGCGTTTCGCCTTTCCTGTTCGGTCAGTATCTGAGCCTCTACCGCAATGGCATTGTACTCAGTAGAAGTTATCGATTTTGCCTTAAAATGTTCGGCTATCCGATCTTCTTCCCGCAACGTGAATTTCGTATTCATCAGAGGCGCGTTGATAATGACTTCGGTTCCTATCTCCTGAGTGGGCAATGTTGTTGTCTTTTCCACAAATTTCATTTGTTCGGCATCCCATTCCAGATTGTTATAGGTGATCGTATATTCCCTTCTGATATCTTTCTTGGCTCCCCCATTTGTATAAAAAGAGAGTTCGTCCGACTTTGTTATGAATAATTTGAGAAACTCGCATTTATCTTCCTCCTCGATAGTCTCGATAGAAGTGAGTATCGGCTGATGCGTATTGTAATCTATAATCCATACCGCTGCACGTAATCCTCCGTTTTCTTCCACAAGGTATCCATAACCGTCCATTAGGTTTGAAACCGTGTAAACTGTGGTATTACCATTCGTATCAGTAGAGATATCGGACTGTGGAATTTCAGTCTTATCAGCCAGTGAGTACCGATAACGATGAAATTTAACAGAGACAGCAGAGGAAGAATAGGATATGATTGCATTGTTCAGGGTATTCAGAAGATATACAGCTTCTATTCCTGTACCACTCAGGTCTTCGGTATAGGGATATGACTCTCCGTTTCCCCCCGAAATAGTATACTGGGCGAATAAAGGATTGTATAATAAACAGATAAACAATACGAATACGGCTCTTTTCATGAATACATCAATATCTATCGGAATAGAGAAACCCTCTACCTAATAACGGACAGAGGGTTTATATTATTTTGTATGGGTACTGATTATAGCTCTGCCTTATCAAGCATTTGCATGTAATGCTACATCCATCTTCTTAAATATGGCTTCAATTTTCTCAAGGGCTATATCTACCTGTTCTTTGGTATG